>VXTA01000091.1 GCA_009837685.1 Chloroflexota bacterium
ACGCTGATCGCAGTGGCGTCTTACACCTTTATCGGTGGCTTCCTTGCCGTGTCTCGCACCGACGTGTTTCAAGCCGTTTTCGTCCTCGCAGGCTTCCTGATCCTGACCTTCACGCTGCTTTTCATCACCGACGAATCGTTCGCCAGAAGCAACGTCGAATATCCCGACTTCTGGAATCCTTTCACCAAACATGAGGGTGAACCGCCGGTGCCGGTGTACCTGCTTTCGATCCTCGGTTGGGGTATTGGCGTATTCGGAGCACAACGCATCTTGCAACGCTTCATGGCCATCGAAAGCGAAGCCAAGATCAGCAGTAGCCGCAACATCGGAATGACGTGGATCACCGCCACCTACTTCTTCAGCATGGCAGTCGGACTATTGGCGCTCCCTGTATTGATCGATAACGGCGTACTGGATCAGATAATCGATGACCCCGAACGGCTCTATTTCGTCCTAACCAACACCCTCTTCCATCCGATAGTGGTCGGCATCCTGCTCGTCGCGGTGATCGCGGCGGTCATGAGCACTGCCGACTCGCAGTTATTGCTGGCTTCCGCCGTGGCAACCGACGATCTTCCAGTCATTCGCCGCTATAGCTACAGCATTGGCACCGACGCCAGAATGTGGCTCGGAAGATTATTGCTGGTCGTGATCGGTGTCGGAGCCGCACTCTACTCGATCTTGCATCCCGAATCAGTGCTTGACCTAGTCGTATACGCGTGGGGCGGCATGGGAGCGGCATTCGGACCAGTTACCATCCTCGCCCTCTACTGGAGGCGGTTCAACTTCTGGGGAGCCATGACTGCGATGATCACAGGCACCGCGATCTCGACCATCTGGGGCTCACTGTCAGGAGGTCCGTATCAGATCTTCGACATGCACCTCGCAACACCGGGCTTTTTCTTAGCATTCCCGATCGCGATCGGCGCAACGTTGCTGACGTCGAAACCGACGGCGGAGGTTACCGATCTATTTGATCGCGTCACCTCACCGTCGGCGATTTCGGCGGAGCAATCTGCCCGCCAGGCAACCAGAACCGGGGTTGCCTAGAACGTACTTACGTCGCGATCTCCATCTCTGGAGTTCCCACGCCAGCGCCTTCTGACATCACAAGGTCATCGATCTGCCGCTTGACCTCCGACGGCATCTCCCAATCGCCACCGACATTGTCCTCGACCTCCGACTCTTTGACCATGCCACAGAGCGCGACCGTAACCGTTAGATTGGCCAACACCCAAGCGATCGCCAACTGCGCGACCGTCTTACCGTGATCGGCAGCAATGCCCTTCAACTTCTCAACGACAGCCACGTTCTTGGCTAGATTCTCCGGCCCGAACGATGCCAGACCAAAGTTGGCTCCGTTCGCTCGCCAGTCATTGTCCCCGAACGCATGATCCGTAGACCATGCACCCGTCAACAAGCCATGCGCCAGAGTCCCATACGCCATCACTCCCATCCCATTGTTTTCGACGAACGGCATCACCCCAGATTCGGGTCTTCGGTCAAAGATGTGGTACCCGATCTGATTGGTAACGATGGGACTATGCTCCCGACATTGCCCCATCATCTCTGGACTGAAATTCGAAACTCCTGTGTGTCGGATCTTGCCAGCTGCCTTGGCGTCTTCCAACGCTCTCATCGGCTCTTCGAACGAACGGGTGTGATCCGGCCAGTGGATCAGGAAAAGATCGATGTAGTCGGTGTTGAGGCGTTCGAGGCTCTCGTCGATGCTTCGGAGCAACGTATCGCGGTCGCTGATCGACACCGTCGCCGCGGTCCGATCCGGATTGTCACGCACCCACTCACGACCACCTTTCGTCACCAGCACAATGTCGTTGCGGAACGGCGCAACCGCCTTGCCCATCAACTTCTCGCCATATCCCCAGCCGTAAACTGCTGCCGTATCGAACAGACTGATGCCCGAGTCATACGACTTGTGAGCAGCGGCGATCGCTTCATCATCGTCAAAATCGCCGTACTGTCCCCTGCCCATCGGCCAGCCGCCATAGCCGATGACCGACGATGCTAGTCCTGAGTCTCCAAACGTTCTGCGTCTCATACCTTCCTCGTGTCCTTTGTGGTCTGATTGCGTTCGTCCGCTAAATGATATTTCGTCTGATCACTCAGACGACGCGGCGGTCAACCTTGGATCACTTCGCCCGCCTGCGAAACTCCTTGAACTTCGCCCGAGCCTACGAACGCTGACGCGGTGATGTCAACAGTAAGCCGCTCGCCTGCTGCCAACGGTCGCGCCGAACCATTCTCCATAGAATGCTTCAACCCGCGGTTGTCCCAACTCGTACACGGCTCCAAACCGACGTTGTAGCATCGCCCGTACCACGGATAGCCCCATCCACCACCAAGGTTTCGCCAGTACCAGAGGTATTGGAACACATCGGACGGGAATGTCACCGCGAAACCAACCTCAGTTTCTTGGTTGTGTACCGCGTACCAGCCTTCGGACATGCCTGTCATGTACGCCATATCCAGAGAACGATCCTCTTTGGGCGGCATCACGCGGAAATCAATCTCACTACCGTCCACCGAAGGAACAATCGGCCAATCCCCTTCCCATCCAAGTACAAGCTTCTGCGTATCAACGAACTCTTCAGGATGCGTCAAAACCGTGCAGTCGGGAACGTATAGTCGGCACTTGTCCGACAGGAACGGAGGACCGATTGCGATGTGCTCCAACCACACGATCTCTACATCTTCCTCGCCCTCGTTGATCGCCGTTTTCGACAATTTGAGCGTCGAAGACCCTTCTTCCAAAGACAACGTCATGTCGGCTGCTACCGGCATCCGAACACCCCTCGTCTTGAAGTTGACAGCAACTTGTTCAGGTGAATCTTCCACGATCGTCGCGTCCCACGGAAGGTTGTTCAACTCGGCATGCAACCCAAATTCCGCGCCGTAGACCTCATCCGGGTAACCCCCGTGCGGCAGTGCAGTCTGCCAACCACCCTCGTAATAGTCGAGCCACATGCCCTGGGTGGAGCCGGTTGAAGGCACGAACTTACGAGGATCGCGAACTCCCCAAGGCGACCGCCACATGAACTCGGTATCGGTCGGTTTGTGCACGAACGAATAGACGTCTGCACCCTTGTCGGCCAAGATCAACACCCGGATCACCGAGTTCTCCATCACTACAGTCTTTAGCCCACGATAGGTCCAAGCATCCGAGACCCTGCATCCATGCGTTCTTTCATCGCCGTAGTGCATGTTAGTTACCCCACACGTGGATTGGTTTGTTCGTTGCAAGCGGTAAAAGGTTCGATCCAATCTGCAATATATATTCTTCGCGAACCCAACACTGGTTGATTTGATTACTCGGGATCATGTTGAGACACACGATAACCGCGATCCTGACGTGCGTCTATGTCACGACTGCCGTGTTCGCATGCAGCAGCGGTCCGGTGGTCGAAACATCTGATCCAATCGAGCGCGGTCAACGCATATACGCCGAAAACTGTGCCGGATGCCACGGCCTAAACGGTGAGGGACAACCGCACTGGCAATCCACCAATCCAGATGGCACGTTGCCAGCACCTCCCTTAAACGGCGACGGACACACCTGGCATCACGGCGATGGCACGCTGTACAAACAGGTGAGACTAGGGGGCGCTTATCTGGAGGAACAAGGCTTGGCAGGATTCAAATCCGGTATGCCTGCATTTGAGGACACACTCACTCACCAAGAGACCATCGACGTTTTGACCTATGTCAAGGACCTCTGGGGCGACCAAACCATTCACGGAACCACTAAACGCGAAGCTCAAGCCATGATGAGCGAGAACGATCCCTTTCCAGCCGCACCCGATCGCGAATAGTCCGAACGTTAATTCGGCGACACCATTATCCTGAACACGTCCTTTTCAGGACGTCGCATCCTCTCGAAACCGTCCTCCATAACCCGATCCAACGGGATCACAGCGGATACGAGATCGTCGAGTACGATCTTGCCGTCACCGATGAGTTGGATCCCTTTCTCCATGTCACCCGGTGACGCGGCAACAGAACCTACGACGGTCTTCTCCGTTCCGACAATCTCATTGAAGTCGAACTCATTCCCTGCCGCGTGAATACCTACTAAAACGGTCCTACCTCCCGGCCGCGTCCAGTTGATCGCGATGGGCGGCGTCACGACGGCCCCTGCAGTCTCGACAACGATGTCCGCACCGACTGCATCAGTCAGATCCAAGACTTGCTCGAGTGCATCTTCGTCTCCCGTGTTAACCGCAGCGTCCATACCGAGCTTCAAAGCTAGTTCCAGCGCTTGCGCTCGAAGATCACCTGCGATAACGCGAGCTCCAGCCGCGCGCAGAACCTGCATGGTCAACATGCCAACTGTGCCGCACCCGATGACCGCCACAGTGTCGCCCGCCTTGACGCCAGACCTCCGTGTTGCATGTACCGCTACCGAAGTTGGCTCGATCAAAGGAGTTTGCACGTCCGGGATACTGTCAGGCAATTTGATGAGATGACTTTCCGGCCAGACCATATACTCCGCCAAACCGCCGTCCAACGCAAATCCGGCGGAATTGACGTTTGCACAACTCGACTGCAGGCCTCGGATGCACCAGTAACACTCTGTGCAAGGCCGTATGTTGTTAACCATCACGCGGTCGCCGACCGATAAACCGCGGACATCGGTGCCGATAGCTTCGACGCGTCCCGCGGTTTCATGGCCCACCGTCTTGGGTTCCGTCTGCCACCTACGCATCGTCGGACCGTGCCACCACCTCTCAACGTCCGTTTGACAGATCGACGCGTACATGATGCCCAGACGCGCTTCGTCGTCAGCCGGCTCCGGGATCGGCACATCCTCCAGTCGCATGTCTTGGCGACCGTAGTATCGTAGTGCTTTCATTTAGAGCACCGCTCCAAACTGACGATTTCGTGCGGCTGTATTTGGCTTGTCATCATGAACACGCTATTCTGTTCAAATCTCATACTCGAACGGCATTTCGTGTTCCTCGGCATGACCAGCAGAGAAACTTCCTTTACCAGTTAGTCCCGTCAATTCCTCTGTGCCCGATCCTAGAACCACCTCCAACTGCGCCTTGGCCTTCCCTCCGTCGTAAGATCCCGTGTGTAACAGAACGAAACTACCCTTCCGACCGCCCAAACTACCTACAACCTTCTCGTAACCCAAAAACGTTGCATCGCCGCTGTCTAGGTGTGTCATTAGATACATGAGGTTGCCCGTACCAATGAGTTCGCCATCGAATGACCTCTGCACATGTGCATGAGTCAACTTTGGGCCGCTCTCTGGTTCATCAAACGGCCTCTCATCCCAGCTTACGATCTTGAACGTGGTTTTTGTGGGCATCATTTAATCCTCTCTCTAACAGCATCGAGCGTTGGACGACACGGTCAGCGCATGCTGCAATGAATTTAACTAACATGCATAATACTTTGACCGCTAAGCGGAGGTCACCAAACCATGGATTATGAGTCCATCGATATTTCTGCGTCTTGCAATGCTGGCACGGAGTGTCTTCCAAGCGAAGACCCGGCGCTTGGAGGGCAGACCATGCGCGGTCTCCCGTTCACCGTCGGATCACCTTTAGGCGATTTGTCAGTCAATTGCTACATCTCACTAGCGGAAGGCGATTCGTCGGCAACCGTGCCGATCGGCAAGACAGCGCACAACGTGGTCTTCGCTCACCGCCAGTTAGAGACCGAGCAGGCTACCAATGGACCAATAGGAGTACATGTCGCTGACTACGTGATTCGTTTCGAGGATGCCGAGGCTGTAACCGTACCCATTCGCGAGCGTTACGAGATCAGCGCGGTTGGCGACCGACAGGGAATATCTCGCTACGGCGTCGGCTACCCCTATCTCGCGGTGACCGATCAAAGCGATGCCCTGATACCCCGCTACGAAGGGCGTTTCGACGAGACTGGCAGACGTCAGACAGAAGTCGTCCAAGCGCAGCCTAAGTGGTATTGGCTATGGGCTTGGCGCAATCCGACACCCGATCGCGTGATCGATTCAATCGAATTCGTGCCTAAAGGGCCGCGCTTCATCGTGGCCGGGTTGACTCTTGGACACGTAGACGAGCACCCATTCTCTCGTGCCGCGCGGCGACCAGTTCGAATAGACCTCAAAGACTCCGAACAAGCCGCAAAATCATTCGATCTGGATGTGACAATCGATCGCGGCGAGCGCACCTACACACATCCCCTACCAGAGCAATCGACTGACGAATTCCTGAGCGATGCTTACAAGGGTTTCGGCGAACCTCAGAATCCTAAGTCGAGTCCCGCGTACGTCGAGTTGTCAGGCGTACCGTCAGCGACAGTAGGTGTGTCTCAGGGCGGTGAAAACATCGATAGCGTGAAATGGGGAGATGTCGAAAGCGAGGGAGCAGTCGACACCGAAAAGATCCGCATTTCTCTCACTGAACCCGGCAAGAACTGGGTGAAAGTACGGGTAGTTGATGATGATACCGGACAGATCGTCCCCTGTCGCGTCCATTTCAGATCTCCCGATGGTGTGCCGTACCAACCCCACGGCCATCACAACCAAGTTAATTCCAACCTTGACACCTGGCACATCGATGTCGGTGGCGACACGCGACTCGGTCAAGTCAGCTATGCCTACATCGACGGCACCGCTCAGGGCTGGCTGCCACGAGGCGCGATTGTTGACGTCGCTGCGCGCGGAGCCGAGTCCGAACCGCGCCGGCCCAGGATCGAGCATGCCCCCGGCCACCAGGAGCTCGAGTT
>VXTA01000203.1 GCA_009837685.1 Chloroflexota bacterium
CAAGGACCTTAGTGTGGTACTCGGAGAGTTTGGTGCCTACGTCGGAAATATCGCTCTGCACTATTCAGATCGAGGAATGCAGACTTGGAACGAACAAGGCCGTTTACAGAACTCTAGCCTTCAGGCTGGATTTGCAAACGAGGCTCTGCAGAAACTGAAATTCGAAATGGCTAAAATCTACTGACGAATGCTGTGCACTCCCACGTCCCTGTTAAGCCACGCAAAAACTTAGTGAACGCATGACCAACAATCCCATTCGTTTCGTAGGCCGATCTGCCTAGCGCAGCAAACCTCACTCGCTCTCGGTCAAGCATGGAAAAACTATCGTGTTGGCTGGAGACGTAGAGTGGGATCATTCGATGCACGTTCTGCTTTGATTTGCTGACGTTTGGACGTTAGAATTCTAAGCGTGCCGTGATCGCCATTCTCTTCTTGACGAGGTGGCGGGACATCACCTTGTGATCGATAGAGCACGTTTTCAAATGATTAGCAAGTTGACAGCGTTGACATTGAGTGAGGGCGACCGATTCAGGCGTCGCACCCTCACTATGATGGCGCGGGTCCGCTAGATCATTCCGGCTCCGCGCCTAATCCCTAGATCGAGTGGCGGCGGGGTTTCACTTCGCACTGATCTGTTTCGTGCCTCGTCGACGCGGTTGTTTCGCGTTTGTCCGTCGCCTCACAAATCGAGCATTCATTGGTGAGAAAAATGGCAAGCAGCGAACAACATACAGCTGGAAAGAGTCGGCGAAAGAGGTTTAGGGCCCTCAGTCCTGAAGAGCAGGCGGAGTACCGTGACGTGTTGCGGCCCTCGGCGGCGCACGTTTTGGCGGAGGCAGTTTTGAAGCTGTTTCCGGAGGCGAAGCTGACCATCGGACCGCCTATCCGGGACGGTTTCTACTACGACTTCGACGTCGAACGTCCGTTTACACCCGAGGATCTCGAAGCTATCGAAAAGGAGATGCGAGATTCGATACGCGCGAACACTCCATTTGTAGAGCGCGAGGTTTCGCGGGATGATGCGCGGGTGTTAGTGGCGGGTAACCGGTACAAGCAGGAGATCATCGACGGAATACCTGAGGATGAGCGGGTGACCTTCACGAGTCATTCAGATGGTGCTTTTGACGATCTTTGCCGAGGTGGGCATGTGGATACCACGGGGCAGATCTCGGCATTTAAGTTGTTGTCGACCGCTGGCGCGTACTGGCGCGGTAGCGAAGCGAACCCGATGCTACAGCGCATCTACGGCACCGCGTGGGAATCACGCGACAAGATGCGGGTGTATCTGAAGCAGCGCGAACAGGCGCAGCAGCGGGACCATCGTCGGTTGGGTGCGCAGATAGGTCTGTTCTTCTTCGATCAGGTGGCGCCGGCAAACCCGTTTTTCCGTCCGAAGGGCGCGTTTGTCTACAACACGCTGGTCGATTACGTGCGTGGTCTTTACCAGCGGTACGGGTATGACGAGGTGATCACGCCGCAGATGTTCAAGACGGATCTGTTCAAGACGTCGGGGCACTATGACAACTACATCGAGAACATGTACATGCTGGAGATCGATGAGCAGGAATATGGCATGAAGCCGATGAACTGTCCGTCGCACGCGGTGATGTACTCGAAGTCGTTGCACTCATATCGGGAATTGCCGATTCGGTATGCCGACTTTGGACGGTTGCACCGGTACGAGTTGTCTGGTGTGACGGCTGGTCTGACGCGGGTGAGGTCGTTTGCGCAGGACGATGCTCATATCTTCTGCCGCGAAGATCAGATCGCGGAAGAGGTGAACGGATTCATCGACATGCTGAACGAGAGCTACGAAGTGTTCGGGTTCGACTCGACACGCTTCGTGTTGTCGTTGCGCCCTGACAAGCGTGTCGGATCAGATCAGCAATGGGATCGTGCAGAATCAGCGCTCGAGGCGGTGTTGAGTGAACGCGGAGGCGAGTTCGAGACTGCGGAGGGTGAAGGAGCTTTCTATGGCCCGAAGATCGACATGTTCGTGCCGGATGCGCTCGGGCGCGAGTGGCAGTTGGGGACGGTTCAGGTCGATTTCAACCAACCGGAGCGGTTTGATCTGGAGTACGTGAACTCGGAAAGTGAGCGGGAGCGCCCGGTGATGATTCATCGCGCGATGCTGGGCTCTTTGGAGCGCTTCATCGGAGTGTTGATCGAGCATTTAGGTGGCAACCTGCCTTTGTGGCTGTCACCGACGCAGGCGATGATGGTGCCGATAGCTGACCGTCACAACGACTATGCGTATGCGGTCGCCGATCGGATGCGGAAGGCGGGATTACGGGTCGAGGTGAATGATGCTAGCGAGCGGATGAACGCGAAGATACGCAGCGCTCAGTTGATGAAGGTTAACTACATGCTGGTCGTTGGTGATCGGGAGATCGAAGCTGATTCGGCGGCGTTGCGAACGCGGACCGGGGAGAACTTGGGTGCTATAAGCGTTGATGAGATCATCGCCAAACTCGGTGATGAGGTTACGAGTATGGCGTTGTGAGTGTCTTGGCACTAACGATAAGGATTTAAAACCAGGTCTAGCGCATCCCTGTAGAGGTCGTATTCGGTTTGTCTTGTGGCGCCGAAGATGCGTGCGCCGCGTATGAGTTCGCGGTTGTATTCGGCGCGATCCGTTGGCATTGCAGGAGGCTCTACCGCTAGGCCGCGCGTGATCGCGGCGTCGACTACGCTGTTGATGGCGGCTAGGACTTCGGGGTGCCCCCATTGACCGGGGTATCCCATCTTTGCACATAGGTCGCCAGGGCCGAAGACCACGCCGTCAACGCCATCGACGTCCATGATGGCTCCTGCGTTTTCGACGCCGAGGGGGGATTCGATCTTGGGCAGCACTAGCATTGCGTCGTTGGCTTCGCGGCAGTAGCGGGCTACGTCTGAACCGTCGTAGCCTGCATTTGCACCCATGGCTAGTCCGCGGATACCTTCGGGTGCGTATTTGACCCAGCGGACCAGATCTTCCATCTGCTCAGGCGTCTCGGAGTGCGAGAGGATGATGCCCATTGCGCCAGCGTCGAGGACGCGTGAGACGAGGGCGCGTTCGGGGGCGATGATGGTTACTACTGGTGCCATGTCGTTGTCGCGGACTAGGGTGAGAAACAGGGATAGCCTGCTGTCGTCGTTTAAGGCGTGTTCGGCATCGACCATCAACATGTCGAACCCGGCGTTGGCGGCGATTTTGACGACCGATGGCGTCAGCGCTTCAAAGATGTTGACGCCGAATATTGGCTCGCCAGCGTTCAGTTTCTCTTTGGTGGGGTTAGTGATGAATGGTCGTTCTGCGTCCATGCGTCGTTACTCCAAACCGAGCAGTTCTAAAGAGTTTCGGTTAATGATGGCTTCGATCTCGTCTTCGGGTATTGGTGGTAGGTTGTGCTCTCTGGCAAATCTCGGGATCGCTCGTAGACCGTCCATTGTTTCTTGGGGAGTCCAGAGGGCCCAATCCGAACCGAAGAGCATCTTGTGCGTCGCTGAGAACTCGTGAAACACGCGCATCGCTCGCCATGCCATCCAGGGTCTGGAAGGCATACCAGAGATGTCGGTCCACACATTGGGATGCTTCCGCACGACCGACATGCAGTCTTCGTACCAAGGGTGAGAGGTGTGGGCGAGGATCATTTTGAGGCGCGGGAAAGCGATGGCAACTTCATCCATGGCGAGTGGGTGGGCGTATCGGAGGACGGCGTCAGGTGAAGCGGACATTCCGTTGTGAAAGACGATGGGCAGACCGTCCGATTGGAGTCGGTCGAATAGGCGGAACGCGGCGTCGCTCATCGGATCGACCGCTTGGTAGCTGAGCGCGAGTTTTATGCCTCGACAACCTAATTCACCAACTGCTCGATCGTATTCTTCATCGATATCCAGCTGATCTGGATGCAGAGACATAAATGGGATGAATTTTTGAGGGTTTATCGCCGCGACCCGCGCCGCGATGTCATTCTGGTTCAGATCCTCGTCCCAACCGGCGTTCCAATCAGTTAAGGGATGTTTGTCGCCGCCTGGACGGGGAGCGATTCCGAACACGAGTGCCTTATCGACCGACTCCATGACCGTTGAGTACTCGCTGAGCGAGCCAGCGAGCTTTACGCCGATGCCGATGAGCGGGTTTGTGGTGATATCTTCCGGCGGCACGTCATGTTCGTGCGTCGGGTTGTGGGAGTGGACGTCGACGATCAAAGTTATGCTCTCAAGTGTTCGATGTGTAGTTTACGGTGCAACGTGTCCAGGCGTGATTCGAAGTTCGACAACCTGACGTTTCGCAGCCGCCTCAAGGGTGTTGTGCTAACTCCATGCTCTAAAATAGGTTTAAACGCATCGGACCGTAATTGACGCAAATGCGATGCATGTCGCCTAGTCGTAAATCGCCGCCGGTCATCCTATCGCTGTTAACAATAGCCAGACAAGACTTTCCATGCCCAAAGATGACGAAATCAGACTCCACCGTGGGTTGAGAGAAATCTACTTCGACCGTACCGAGACCACTTTCATCGACGGCGGTAACGGAGTTCTGGAGTATCGGGGCTACAACATTCACGATCTGGCGGAACACTCGAATTTCGAAGAGACGTCGTATTTGCTGTTGCACGGTGAGTTACCCACGCAGGAGCAGCGGGATGCTTTCGACGAAGAGTTGCGCAGCCAGCGAGAGCTGCCGGAGCAGATATTCCCGATAATCGAGGCGGTCAAGGAGTCGCACCCTATGGACGTGCTCCGTACGGCGGTCTCGGCCATGTCAGCGTTCGATCCGGATGCTGATGCTGAGTGGGACGATGTGGAGGTAACGTTCCGGAAGGGTATCCGGATGACCGCGCAGGTACCTACGATTGTTGCGGCGCACTACAACATCCGACGCGGCAATGATCCGGTAGCTCCGAACTCGGACTTGAACCAAGCGGCGAATTTCCTCTACATGCTCGATGGCGAGGTGCCGTCAGACGATGCTGCGGAGTTGATGGACAAAGACTTGGTATTGCATGCCGATCACGGTTCAAACGCTAGCGCGTTCGCGGCCCGCGTGGTGGCGGGTACCAAGGCTGATGCTTACAGTGCGATTGCGGCGGCTGTCGGCGCTTTGTCGGGACCGTCTCATGGCGGTGCTGCTGAGAATGTGATGCAGATGGCTCGGGAGATCGGCAGCGCTGACAACGCTGAGACTTACGTAAGGGATTTATTGAGGCAGAGGATCCCCGTGATGGGCTTCGGGCACCGGGTGTACAAGGCGGAAGATCCGCGGGCACGTCATCTGCGCGAGGGTGTCAGGCGGTTGAGCGAGGAGAAGGGAGAGCCGGAGTGGTACCGCATTCTCGAAGCTGTGGTTGAGGCGATGTCGCCATATGCGCGGCGCGGTGTTCACGTCAACGTCGATTTCTTCGCTGGCGTTATCTACTATCTCAACGGCATCCCGCAGGACTTGTTCGTGCCGATCTTCGCGATTGGTCGAGTACCGGGCTGGATCATCCAAGTCGTTGAGCAGTACCGTCGGAACATCCTGATCCGGCCACTGTTGAAGTACACCGGCGGTCGCGAGCGCGACTACGTTCCGATCGCTGAGCGCGGTTAGTCACCTTCGTAGATGCCGGAAGAATCTACACCGGCACGTCAGATTATTGAAGCCGAGATTCGGGCGAAAGGCCCGATCACGTTCGCGCGTTTCATGGAGATCGCGCTCTACGGGGAGCACGGCTACTACACCGCGTTGGTGAACGCGGGTGTAGACTATGCGACTTCTCCGCAAATGCATCCAGCGTTCGGGTCTCTGATCGCAGGGTATCTATTCAAGGCTTGGCAAGCACTCGGCGAACCGGCAACATTCGATGTTGTGGAGTTAGGTGCTGGCGATGGCGGGTTGGCGTTGGATGTTCTCGATGCCGTCGAGAGTGGGCAAAGCGTGAGCGACCAGGTAGATCGATTCGGCGAGGCGCTCAGATATCACGCGTTTGATCTCCGTCCGCGGGGATCGGTGCGGAGGATTGATGAGTTATCTGAGCTGGGTTCGATTGTCGGTTGTGTGATTAGCAATGAATTGCTGGATGCTTTTCCGGCACACATCTTTACGGTTCGTGGCGGTGAGGTTTTGGAGTGTTTTGTGGGTATTGGCGGCGACAGTGAATTGGCGTTTGTGGAGGGTGATGTTTCGAGCAATGAGATTGTGAATCGCGTGGGAGAATACGCCTCGGTTTTGCCGGAGGGCTATCGTGGCGAAGTGAATCTTGACATTGAGACATGGGCAAATAGCTTAGCGGGATTGTTGAAGAGCGGATACGTGTTGACGATTGACTATGGATACGAACGCGATACGTTGTATCACCCGGTAAGGCGCGAGGGATCGTTGAGGTGTTATCGAGACCATGTTCTCGGCCAGAATCCGTTTCGAGATGTCGGACTTCAGGACATGACGGCGCATGTGGATTTCACTGCGGTCCGAGAAGAGTTGCGTGAGGTTGGTTTGAGGGAAGTATCGCCCTTGTTAACGCAACGGGATTTTCTGTTTGGTCTGGGTATTGGGGACTATATTCGGCAAGTTCGTCGAGAGTTGGTTAAATCCGTTGCTGAGATTGAAGTGCATGGGTTGACATCGGAGTTGCGCAGATTGAATTCATTGGTGGATTCTCGAGGACTTGGGGATTTCAGAGTCTCTCAGTTCGGGGTCAATGCGCCGTCAATTGAGATTTCGGATCTGGAGTTCGCGCC
>VXTA01000008.1:0-3818 GCA_009837685.1 Chloroflexota bacterium
CTCTTGTAGATGCCTTGGGTCCCATCGATATTGAGGCACATTACGATCCAGTTGTTGTCGCCCGACCAGTTACCGAGTTCGACGTTTCCAATCGGTTCTGAGGCTAGCAAGGAGGTCTTTCCACTTTCGAACTCGTGCACGAAAACCTCGGTTAATGTGTAATCGTTGGAGACTGCCTGATAGGCGATCATGCGGGAGTCGGGTGACCAGAAGAACTCTTCAACCGTTGCAGGGGCATCTGGCACACGTTCGGTATCGTCGTTCTTGCGGTGCCAAACCATGAGTTGTCCAGCGCCTTGTCCGGGACCTGTTAGGTATGCAACGCTTCTCTGATTCGGCGACCATTTCGGATTGCTGACGGATTCGTTGACGACTTTGGAATGCTCGCCGGATCGATCTAAGACGAACATGTTGTGGTTTTCGTTCTCCAACACATATGCGACTTCGTGGGAGACTTTGTCGTTGCCGCAGGCGATTGCAATCATCACCAACAGTGGAAGCGAAATTAGGAGGATCGTCTTGTTCATGTTGCCATGTCTCTTGTAATCTCTGCTTGTGCGCGGGCGTCGGAGTTGGACACACATCCATCGTCCGAACGCTAAGGACGGGTACTATCGCGATTTTCGAAAAAAGGCGCTTGTCATTTCAATGGCGGTGCATGCAACTAAAATCGCAATACATTAGGCAACTAACACAATCGGAGATTGGGCGATGAAATTCGCGTTCTTCATGATGCCGTTACATACGCCGAACGAGAACCCGTCGTTGGCGTTTGAACGCGATATCGACATGATCAACTATGCCGAGAAGCTAGGGTTCGACGAGTACTTCATCGGCGAGCACCATTCGGCAGCCTGGGAGACGATGCCGATGCCGGAGATGGTGCTGGCGAAGGCATCGGCGACGGCGACACGGATCACGCTGGGAACAGGCGTGGTGTCACTGCCGTTTCATCATCCGTTCCATGTCGCCGAACGGTTCGCATTTCTCGACCATTTGACGCGCGGTCGGACCGTGCTTGGAGTCGGGCCTAGTGGATTGCCGACTGATCCCCAGCGGTTCAAGATTCCGCCTAAGGACTTGAACGCGATGATGCGGGAATCCACCGACATCATCGTGAAGCTGCTGGAGTCACCTGATCCGATTTCATTTGAAGGGAAGTACTGGACGATCGATGAGATGGCTTTGCAGTTGCGCTCGTATCAACAGCCTAGGCTCAAATTGGCGACACCGTCGGCGGGTAGCAAGCGCTCTATAGACTTCGTGGCGCAGTACGAGATGATGATGTTCTCGATCGCAGGGAGTGGTCCGCCAGACGCAGTGCCGTTGGCGCGTCAGTGGGACGAGGTAGTTGACGCATCCGCGAAGTACGGCACTTCTCCCAGCAAGGACGACTGGCGCGTCGTGACTTACGTCCACTTGGCGGACACGCGCGAAGAAGCATTCGAGCAGGCTCGACACGGCGCAGTGCGCGATGTCCACAACTACTTCTACACGATCAACACGCCGCGCAGTTGGTTAGTGCATCCGGATCAGAATCCGGATGATCTAACGTTCGAGCAGATCGTTGAGAAGAGGCGATGGATTATCGGCACACCCGATGATGCGATCGAGCAGATCGAAGAGATAGTCGAGGAAACTGGCGGCATTGGCGGCTTGATGCTCACGACACACGAATGGATGCCGATGCGTCACGTCATGTATTCGCAGGAGCTATTCGCGAGATACGTGATGCCGAGGTTCAGAGGACACACAGCAGACCTCGAGCGCGAATGGGAGCGGACGAAGTACGACCGGGCTCATGGTCGGATACCTAACATTACCGGACCGAATGACGGGAGTCTGGACGATGGCAAGAAGAGCAACGTGTTTGTGAAAGTATAAGGCGATTAACCAAAAATTCACCCAAATCCAACCCGGAACTACAGGATATGCCAACACTAGAGCAACTACTCGACGAAGTCGATGCTTCCGCCGCTGAGATCGTTGAGCTTGAGCGGCAGATGATTCAGATACCGACGGTGAACACTGGTCAGATGCCGACGGGTGACGAGACGCCGTTGGCAGAGTTCATCCGCGATTGGTTCCACGACGAGGGGATTACAGATACGCAGATTTTGGCGCGGGACCCTGAGCGTGGGAACATCATCGCGGTCTATCCGGGTAGAGAGCCGCGTTGCCGATTGATGTTCATGTCACACACCGATGTGGTTCCGGTGGAAGACTATTCAAAATGGTCGTGGGAGCCTTTTGGAGCGGAGGTATCTGGCGGGAGGATTTACGGTCGTGGCGCGTCGGACTGCAAGGCTTTGCTGACGGCACAGATGATGGCGATGGCGATATTGAAGCGCAACGACGTTCAGTTGCAGCACGGTTTGCGGCTGGTTAGTGGGGCAGACGAGGAGCATGGAGGTCGATGGGGGTTCGGTTGGTTGGCGGATAATCATCCCGAGTCGCTGGAATGCGACTTTGCCGTGAACGAGGGAGGAGGTACACCCGTGGAGCAGGGTGGCGCGTTGTCATATCTGCTGGGTACGGGCGAGAAGGGCAGGTTGGAGATCAAGATCACGCTGCGGGGTGAAAGCGCCCACGCCTCGGTTCCGTGGCAGGGCGTGAACGCGTCTGAAAGGTTGTGGCGGGTGTTGCAGCGGATCGAGAGCTACGAGCCTGAAATCGACACTTCGCTGCCGATATTCGACTATCTGAATCTGTTCGGCGTAGAGGAACGCCCAACGCCTGAGAACATCGAGCGGATTCTCGGCGAGTTGGAAGACAACTCACCGCGATTGAGTTCGATGTTGCGAGCGCTGTCCAGGATGGTCTGGACGCCTACGATGATCAGCGGCGGCATCAAATCGAACAGCGTGCCCGAGAACATCACCGTCACCTGCGATGTCCGGACGTTGCCATTTCAAGACGAGGAATACGTGAGGAGCGAGATCGAGAAGACGATCGGAGATGTTGACGGCGTGTCGTTCGAGATTGACTACATGTCGGTTCCAAACTCATCGCCGTTCGAAACGGACTTGGCCGAGGCGATAAAACGAGCGCAGGCATTGGCGGTTTCGAGGGATGACATTCAATGGATACCAGCGATCAGTAACGGATTCACGGATTCGCGGTTCACTAGAAACCTAGGGATCATCACCTACGGGTTTGCTGGAACGCATCCTGACGACGATCCGATGTTGTCGAGAGCACATGGGACCGATGAGTCGGTGGGAATTGAGTCGCTTATCAGCGGAACGAAGTGCATGATCGCGTTGGCTTGGGACCTGTGTGAGGCTCAGTGATTCCATGGTTTTGGATGTGGTTGCTATCGCTGACGAGTTGGCGACTGAGTTGGAGGCGAGCGGTTCTGACGAACGGGCGGTCAACGAGAAGCGGTATCTCAAGTCGGAACTGACGCATTACGGCGTCAGCGTTCCGGTCATACGGAAGTTGGCGCGACGTTTTGCCCGCGAACGTAAGGGTGTTTCGAAGTCTGAACTCATCGGTTTGACGATCGAGCTGTGGGATCGAGACGTTTACGAACTGCGGAAATTGGCTGTGAACATCTTGGCTGTAAAGGCCGAGGTCTTAGATTCAGATGACGTGAGTTTCGTCGAAGGATTATTGAGGCTGTCGCATACCTGGGCGCTGATAGATGATTTGGCGATGAATGTCGTGGCACCGATGCTTTTAACCACGCCAAATGCTCAACAAGTACGCGCGATGTGGTCAGAAGATGGTGATTTCTGGGTGCGTCGCACTGCGATGCTTGCGCTGCTGCCACGGCTACGACGCGATCTTGATAGTTGGCACGAGTTTGCGGGATA
>VXTA01000008.1:3828-6705 GCA_009837685.1 Chloroflexota bacterium
ATGCTTGCGGAAAGTGAGTGTTTCATCCAGAAAGCAATAGGCTGGGTTTTGCGCGAGGTGTCGAAGCACTCTCCGGACTTGGTGTTTGAATGGATGCAACCGCGAGTGGCGATAGCGTCGTCGGTCACGTTTCGCGAGGCGGCGAAGTATCTGTCCGAAGAACAGCGTTCGCAGCTAACCGAACTGAGAAAGCCAGCGCTGCGGAGGAAGAAGAGTTGAAGCGTCCAAACGTTCTTTTCATCATGGCCGACCAGTTGAAGTGGTCGGCGTTGCGGATGTACTCGGAGATCGGGATACCGACGCCGTCGTTGGAGCGGTTGGCTGTGCGTGGAGTGATGTACCGGAACGCAGTGACTCCGCATCCGTTGTGTGTGCCGGCCCGGACGTCGATCATGACGGGCCGGTACCCGCACACGACGGGTTGTCGGCGCAACGAGACTCTGATGCCTGACAACGAGACGCACGCGTTCCAGATCTGGCGAGATGCTGGGTACACGACGGGACTGATCGGCAAGAATCACTGCTTCGTTGACCTCGACGTATTCGATGTCTATTGCGATATATCGCACGGTGGATTACCGAAAGGTGACTACTTGGGATCAGAGCTAGAGACCAAGGGTATGGAGTGGGTGAGACCAATTGAAGCGATCAATAAGGCACATGAGGCGCGGTCGCGGTTGAATGAGAACGCGCAGAGTCCGACGATCGCGTATGCGGTTACGGACTATCCGTTGGAGGACTACGGCTCGAACGTGGTTACCGCACAAACTGAGTCTTTTCTGGAGCGACAGGCAGCGGGAGATCGCTTTGGCAGGCATGGATCGAACGGCGATGAGGACCGACCGTTCGCGCTGTGGGTGTCGTACCCGGACCCGCACGAGCCGCGTGAAGCGCCGCGTCAGTATGTTGACATGTTTCCACCTGACGAAATCGTGCTACCTCCGATGAGGCGTGGCGAGTTTGATGAGGATGGCGGTGTAGACCATCTCGGTGATGCGCCGTATCCGCCGAATGGCGAGGTCAGTCCTGCGCCAGAGGTCAATAGGGTGCTGTACGCGATGCTGGGGATGGATGAAGACAGCGAGGAGGACATTCGAAATCTGGTTTCGGTGCACCATGCGATGACTAGGTTGGTTGATGACGGAATCGGTCGGATTCTCGACAAGCTGGAGGCACTTGGGATGTTGGAAGATACGATTATCGTGTTTACCACTGATCATGGCGACTTCATGGCCGAGCACAACATGTCGGTCAAAGGCGGTGTGTTTTACGACTGTTTGACACGAGTTCCGTTGATAATGTCATTTCCCAAAAGTGATGTGCCTATTGGGGAAATCGATAAATCGATGGCGAGCACGTTGGACATATTGCCGACGATCTTGGAGTTGCAGGGTTTGGCTAGTTTCGAGGGGATCAATGATGGATGGGCAGGTACCGCGCCGGACACAAGCGCAGTGGATGGTTCGAAGACGCTCGATGGTGACGGGAAGGTCAAGACCGAGTTGTTGCGTCGGATGCAGGGAAAGCCTCTGCCGACGGCGACCAGTGCGGAGCCGCGCATCGCGGCGTTTTCGGAATATGGGGCTGGTGGACCATCGGTGACGATGTCACATCTGGAAGAGTGTGAGAAGCCTTGGGGTTATAAGACGTTAATCGAAACACTGTGGGGCAGGGAAGCGCAGGGCCGGCGAAAGATGGTGCGGACGGTTGAATGGAAATATGTGACTGATCCGATGGCGCAAGGCGCGGGTACGGGCGAACTCACTGATCCTGAGGACGAGCTTTATGACTTGGTGAACGACCCGTGGGAGCTCTATAACGTCGCACATGATCCGAAGAACGCTGGAGTGGTTTCGGAGATGCGGCGGTTGTTGGCGGGGTGGATGATCGAGACCGAAGACTCGGAACCAGTGGCGTTGCCAAGCACGATCGGACGATCGCGTTAATGCCAATCGGTTGTTAGAAGATACCTTTGGGTTTGAGCCCGAGGTAGAACTGCCCCGCGGTGTCGTAGTGGGTCGGACGGCCCTGTATCTGCTGCCGAATCGCATGGGCGTCTCGGAAGCAGTGTTGGATCTTGTTCGACTCAAAGATCGAGCTTGAGCCACAGATCGTGTAGGCGGTGTTGACGACATCAGCTGAGGTTCGGATGGCGTGCGTGCCAGCGAGTCTGACCTTGATGCGCTGTGCGGTGGGGAGTTCGTGGCGTTTGGCGACGGTTTGCCACATCTCGGATGTGGCTTCGTCAAGGAAAGCGCGGGCGGAGTTCCACGAAGCCTCGGCTTCACCGATCGTTCGGTGCGTTGTCGTATCGGCGCTTATGGTGTTCGTGCCGCCGTGCTGGACTTTACTTTTGGTCAAGTCAATCGCGGCGTCCAAGCCCGATCTGGCTACGCCGAGGGCAACAGTGGCGAATCCGGACGCGAACATTGGCGTCGTGTGAATGACATAGAGCGAACCGGGTTCTCTGGACGGTTCGTTCAAGCCGTAAGAACGTTCCGTGGGGACGAAATGGTCTTCCATCGTGAAACTGAGGCTCGCGGTACCTCTCAGACCTCCGACGTGCCATTCATCGACGACATCGACTTCCGATTTGGGGATTAGGAAGGTACGCATTTCATCAGCGTCGGAACCATCTGAATTGTGCACTGGTGCCAATGCGGCGACCCACGATGCATGTGAGATGCCACTGGAGAAATCCCATCTTCCAGAGAGGTGATAGCCATCTTCGCCGATTACAGCTCTCGTACCAGGACGCGGCGGTCCGTTCGTGACAACAGTGCGCGGGTTGCTCCATATTTCTTCCGCAACTGATTCACTTACCCGAACCGAGTTAGTCGAGAATACGTTGTTTTGGTTGATGCACCAACCGACGCT
>VXTA01000121.1 GCA_009837685.1 Chloroflexota bacterium
AAAGCGCACGACAGAAGATCTCTGAGAGGTATCAGATGGCGATACGGCGCGTACTCGCCAGATGGATCATGCCAAAGGCCATTGTCATCTCTGACTGCATCAACATGCGCGCCGTCCGAAAGCGCTTGCGTGCGATACAACACGCCAAGAGTCATAATGTCGCCGCACTCTGGGCACAGTCCCTTCAGTTCCCTCGATGCGTCGGGATGCATCCGAACGCCGCATTTACGATGTCCATCGAGGTGGTACTTCCCATGTTCGGGATGAAACTCATACGTCTCTAAGACGCTACGACTTCGCAGCGCACGAACAACACCGTCGTAGCTCATCTCGTCTACTTTCAGCACCGTAGCTTCTCTGCCCAACGACGCTATCGAGTGAGCATCGGAGAACGACACTATCGAGCGGATCTTCGAATCGGAAACGGACCAATGCATCGACGGGTCGCTCGATAGCCCGGTTTCCACTGCCAGTATCTCGTCAGTTGCGTCGCCAAAGCACTCGTGAAGCGATTCAAATCCTGATTTGGAACCGAACATCCCGTACCACGGTGTGAAAACGTGAGCCGGGATAACTTCAGATCTGGGATCCGCGTCGCGGATGATTGCCAACAATTCACGCGCCGATATCTTGAAGACTGGTCGACCATCCGCTTTCAAATCCTGCAGCTTTGCGAACGTCTCACACATGCTGTCTACAGCATCGAAACTTGGGGCAGCAACCAACAGATGGACACGCCGCGAGCGTTTGTTCTGTCTCCAGATACACGAAATCTCGCTGACCAGCATGAACTCTTTGCCATACGCGGAAAAGATGCCGGATCCTGGGCTAGTCTCGATCAATTCATGTCTCATTTCATCGCGCCACACCGGATGAGTGAAATCTGGCGCCGCAAGTAGGTCAATACCGACGCGCGTGCCGGCTTCAGCCAGACTACGAATATCCAGCCTAGGACTGGTCGCCAAGGAGTAACGCGAATGGAGGTGCAGGTCGCAGATGATGCGCATTAACGTTGCCTAGAGCCAGAATTCGAGACGAGTAAGCATAGAATCATAGTATTGGACTTACGGGGAGTGGCGCAGTGGAAGCGCGCCTGCTTTGGGAGCAGGAGGTCGCGGGTTCGACCCCCGCCTCCCCGACCACGCCGTCTACAGCGTCAAACCTCAGCGATGCAGAAGCATCTCGCCGCCGTCCACCACGATCACCTGCCCTCGTATCATCTCGGCATCTGGCGAACACAGCATCGCCACTACTTTGGCAACTTCTTCAGCCGTTACGGCGCGGCCCGCCGGAGTGTCCCGTGATGCAACATCGCGGATGCCTAGCTCATCAGGAAACGCGTCCAGAGCGTCAGTCTGCACGAAGCCGGCGGATACGGCATTTACTGAAATGCCTTTGGGGGCGAGATCAATCGCCATATAACGCGTTACGGCTTCCAGCGCTGCTTTGGAAACTCCAACCGCAAAGTAGCTAGGCAGAACGCGGCCGGAGCCCGGCGAAGATAAGTTGATAACACGGGCGTCGCTATCCATCAACTTAGCGGCTTTGGAAGTGAGTAGCCATGGTCCCTTGACGTTGATGTCTTGCGTCCAGTCCCAATGTTTTTCTTCCAGTTCGAG
This sequence comes from Chloroflexota bacterium, assembly GCA_009837685.1. Taxonomy (GTDB): domain Bacteria; phylum Chloroflexota; class Dehalococcoidia; order Lucifugimonadales; family Lucifugimonadaceae; genus Bin127. Next base: position 1,620 of record VXTA01000121.1, read on the forward strand.
CGAACTTCGCATCACTCCCGAAGCCGCGTTATTGACTAGTATGTCGATCCTGCCGAACTTTTCGCTGATAGCTGTTACCAGTTCTTGTATCGCTTCGGGATTCGCGACGTTTGCCCGATGCCGTAGTGTCTGCACACCTAAGGACTGAAGTTCTTCCTCGGTTGCTCTAGCCGATGTATGACCTCGTAGGTAGTTGAAGCAGATGTCCGCACCGCGTCTAGCAAGCTCAAGACAGATAGCCCGTCCGATACCGCGCGAACCTCCAGTAATCAAGGCGACCTTGCCAGACAGCGGTTTGCCTATAGAGTTCATTGACTTGCAGTTACCTTCAAGACGATCAAATAGAGTGGGAATTTTCCCTTCGCCGCGCCCATTTCAGCACAGGGGATACGCTCTTAGATGGCCAAACCACCGTCAACGCGGATCACCTCACCAGTGACGTAGCGAGCCTCTTCTTTGGTCAGGAATGCCACCATCGGTACGATCTCTTCTACGTAACCGAACCTGCCCATCGGGATCAAATCCAACAGAAATTTCCGTGCCCGGTCTGAAATCACCTCGCTAGTGGCGGTCGCTACATAGCCTGGCGCTACCACATTGACCGTGATGTTGCGTTTGGCCAGTTCCTTCGCCACGGAGTATGTGAACCCATGTATGGCCGCCTTTGATGCCGAATAGTTCGATTGCCCCAGGTTGCCACGCAATCCGACGATCGAAGAGATGTTGATGATACGGCCCCAACGACCCTTGACCATGTCCGGTACCACTAACCTAGTGCAATGAATCGTGCCCCAGAGGTTCGTGTTTATCGTGTGCTCTAGCTGCTCGTCCTTCATTCGCAAAAGCAGACTGTCCGATATTACGCCAGCATTGTTGACCAAGATCTCAATTGGTCCGAGCGTCTTGACCGCGCCAGCCACAATCTGCTCACAGCCTTCTTTGCTTGCGACACTCCCGCCTACCGCAGTTGCCGTACCGCCTGCTCTGCGTATTTCCTCAACCACCTCCAATGCTTCATCCTCGTGTGAGTTGTAATTCACCGCCACAGAATGACCCATAGACGCTAACCGAATGGCAATACCTCGACCGATGCCGCGTGAAGCGCCGGTCACAAGTGCGGTTCGTGGTTGGTCAGTGAGGTCCAACATAAAATCTGGCAGGAGGTTCGCTGAACGGCGTCAAGAAACTTGAGTGTGGAACTCGTCCAGCTCCTTTTGTTGTGCCGCCACGAAGTCGTTGTCGAACACATGCTTAGCGGTTTTGATTGCTGTTGCGATGCCTGTAGAACCCGCGGCACCGTGCCCGACGACCGCTATGCCATTGACTCCCAACAACGGTCCACCACCATATGTGGCGAGCTGATTTGTCATTGAGTAAATCTCGTCAGCCAGCGCGCCTGCTCCCTTATCCCTAACTAGATCGGCGATTGCTTTCCCCAACCCTTCCGTCAGTTTCAATACCACGTTCCCCACGAACCCGTCGCAGATCACCACGTCGGCTTTGTCATAAGGCAGATCGTACGGTTCGATCATGCCGACATAGTTAAGGTTCGAACGCGTCAACAACTCGGCAGTTTCTTTCACCAAAGTGTTGCCCTTGGTCTCCTCCGAACCGACGTTCAATAGTGCGATCCGAGGATTTTTCTGGCCGTAGATGATGCGCGACATCACGCTTCCGAGCGTGCCAAAATCGGCCAACTGTTGAGGTCGAACATCGATATTTGCGCCGAGGTCGATGATGGCCGTGTTCGGCGAAAATCCGATTATCGCACCACCGAGGCATCCTCGCGTAATGCCTTCCATCGTGCCGTACGTCACGGTTGCTGCCGCTATCGACGCACCCGTAGAACCCATACTCACAAACGCGTGCGCTTTCCCCATCTTCACCAAACCAGAGCACACGAAGATCGACGCTCGTGGCTTAGATCGGAAGACCATCGCCGGATTGTCAGTCTCTTCGACGACGCCATCGGAAGGAATTACTTGGAGCAACGGATGGTTCGTAGCGCTGTGCTCCGCCAAAACATCAGAGATGGTTTCAGGCTCACCCACCAAGGCGATCGCGAGATCCCCGTTGGACACTACGTCGAGAGCGGCTGGGATCGTCGCTGCCGGCCCGTGGTCACCGCCCATGGCGTCAAGGGCCACAACCATGCTGGGTCTTCCGCTGATGGACATGTTTTGCTTCAAAATTCGCCGCGCGAAACCACATCGCGACGCTCACATTAGTATACCCGCGTGGGTTGAATCATCGACTGACCAACGCCTAGCCCAGCGGGACGGTAGCAGTTCCGGTCAGTGCTTTTTCGCCAGTAGGGCGGGTTACGGCGACATCACATTCGATGAATTGCCGACCGCCTACTTCTCGTACGCGTTTAACTGATCCGTGAACTGTTACTTCTTCCCCGGGCACGACGGGTGATGTGAAACGCGTCTTGACAGTGCCGCCATCATGCCACGCGCCTGGGTAGTTGATCGACATCATCTCCCACACAAAAGCGAGGCTCAGCATACCGTGAGCAATCCGTTGGCCGAAGCGGGTGGTGCTCGCAAATTCCTCGTCAAGATGTATCGGGTTGTGATCGCCCGAGGCACCGGCGTACGCGTTTACCCGATCTTGGGTCACCGTGCGGCGGAATCCCTTCAGTTCTTCGCCTGTCGCTTGAGGTGGGCTCATGGCATCATGATGATCGTCGAACTCGATTCCGCAACTCTGCGACCTGCTTCATCGACAAACGTAGTTTCAAAAATCGCCCAGATGCTGCCACGACGGTTCGAGCAACTCTTGAGCGTGGAATTAGCGATGATCATTTCGCCGGGAGTAGCTTGCCGGTGCACAGTCATTTGCTGACCGGCATGAACCGTCTCGATGCGGTTCTCGACGATGCCGATTTCGGCAATCAGACTGCTTAACACGTACGCATCGAGTTGGAGGGGATGCGCATTCCCTGAAAAGTCATGCAGTTTCTCGCTGTCCCCGGTTGCGGCGATGTAGGCGTCAGCATCAGGCTGCGAGATTTCGATCACATACGGGCCAAAGGCTTGTCCCGACTCCAGTTCGCCCAGATCCATCGGGGTCGCCTCATTTCTCCCGCGGCTACTGCGTTGCATGTCGATGGCTTCGTTGACCAAGACATTAGCAAGCTCGAACGAGGCTGGGTTCCCAAAATCGAGGTCTGAAATCGCCAGCACACGATGCAGTAATCCGGTAGAGGCTAACACTTCCGATGTTTCGCCCGCTGCGGGGACATTGACGCCGAGTGCTACCGCCATTGCTGAGGCTGCATTGATGCCGGACTCATCCAGTTGTACCCCCGTAAGCGTTTGTTCGCGGTAGTGCAGCAGCACTGCGTCTTCGGTTTGTTCGAGCTTTACCCGAAGATGTGAACGGGGCGTGCCAAGTAACTCGTACGCTGCCTCTATCGCTGACGCTCTTTGTGCCTTGTCCATGACTGGGTCACTGCTCGATTCCCGACGGCGACGAGTCTACGATTCACTCGATTATGGCGAGATCAGTTCCAATTCCACCAACCGATTCCAGACCATTTCTGCACTGACTTCAGGCGTTTCCTTGTCGGATCTGAACATGATCTCCGGGTCTGCGGGCGGTTCGTAAGGGTCAGAAACGCCGGTGAAGTTCTCGATGCGACCCTCGAGCGCCATTTTGTATAGACCCTTAACGTCACGTTCTATGAGAGCATCCAATTCGCAAGATGCAAAGACCTCGACGAAGTTCTCGTGCTTTTCGCGGATCTCATCGCGGATCGCTTTGTAAGGCGAAATTGCCGCGACGATGCAAATCACGCCGTTGCGCGCTAATAGCTCACTGACGAAACCGATGCGGCGGACATTCGTGTCGCGGTCTTCCTTTGAAAATCCCAAACCAACGCTGAGGTTGGTTCGAACAACGTCGCCATCCAAGATTTCGACCTTCGCGCCTGCGTTCTGCAGCCGCTCCATGATCATATTGCCGATTGTGGTTTTTCCAGCCCCTGAAAGGCCAGTGAACCACAGCGTAAAACCCTTATGTTGCATGTATCACCCGTGCGAATTTTGCGAAGTCAACTTTACGATTCTAATTTCCGCCGATGCCGATGGCTTCGTCGCTCATCTGAGTGAGCACAGCGTCCAGAGATTGCGACGTGTTGGGTCCATTGATCTTTCGAACTATTTCGCCTTGCGGGTTAACGAAGAATTTTTCCGGTATGCCTTTGACACCGAATTCGACCGCGATGCTGCCGTCTTCATCGATCCCATTCGGATACGTGATGTTGTGACGCTTGATGAAATCGTTGACATCTTCTTCGTTGTCCCAAATCGATATGCCTACGAATTCGACTCCTATCTCTGACCAGCGCTCGTATGCTTCGGCAAGCACCGATGCTTCGGCTCGACACGGAGGGCACCACGATGACCAGAAATCGACCATCACGATCGAACCTCGTAGATCGCTGAGGCGCAATTCTTGACCGTCGAGAGTTGTGATCTGAAAATCACTGTGGACATCGGTAGTTACATCGACCTCGCCGAGCGTGTCGTTCACACCCGGACGTCCGCTGTCGCGTCCAGATTGGAGCATGCCAATGATCAAAACGACAACGAAGATCAGCAACGGCACACCAACTGCCAAAATCGGAATTTTGCGGCTAGACATCAGTGACTGAGTTGATCGACTTCCGAGTTGATGATTTCTCTCATCAATCGACTGCGGCGGGTCGAGTATTCGCCTTCATCGATTTTGCCCAACTCATGCATTTCATCTAACTCGGCGATTGCGGCGACCGTTGCAGATCGGGTATCGGGTTCTCCACTCGGTTGCATCGCGTTAGTTGCCAAGGCGACTTGGTGCCGACGGGATGCGAACACGACGTACGCAATAATCGCGATCATAGCCAATGCGACACTCACTATGATTGCGATTCGGAACTGAACGCTTTCGAGGAAATCCAAGACTTGGGTTTGCAGATCTGGTTTTGGTAGACCAGTGATCACTATGCCGAGTTCAGAGCTTCGTTCGTAGTTTGCCCCCTCGTACTTGACGTAGCGTTCATCTCCGATTG
>VXTA01000115.1 GCA_009837685.1 Chloroflexota bacterium
GTCCCGGGACGGTGTTCATCGCGGCGAATTCTGTGACGTTGCCGGAGCGAGCGATCGGTCGGAATCTTCGCAGCGATTCGCTTCGGTTGCCGGTCTCCCAATAGCTGGCATTCCCTTCGTTGAGCCACGCTGGTGCGGAGGTTGCGTACGGCGAGGTGAGGGTGCGTCCGAATATGAGGTGTGTGAGTTCATGGATCAGGGTTTGATGGGACGGCGACGACATTATTGTCAGGTCGTACTCGTCGTATGCGAACCCGCCGAAGTAGTGGCCTTGGGTCGCGGCTTGGCTGATGGTGGGTCCGTGGAGTGTTAGTTCACGAAGGTTTGGGAAGATAACGGCGCGGAATTGCGGCAGGTCGTCGACGCCTAGCGCGGCGCTGATTTCGGGGAGCCGTGAGGTTGTTCGCGAGTGTAGATTTTCGATTGCTCGGTCGTTGATTCCGTAGTAGATGATTTCGAGCCGTCCATCGGATATGCGTCTCCAATCGTGGGCATCGTCGATGTGTTCCACGTGGTACGTCTTCGATGTGTATATTTCGCCGTCGACGGTGGTGAACTCGAATCGGATGTCGAATATCGTGCCGGGCGGGAAGTATGAGGGTGATCGGACATCGATCTCTCCGGTTCCTCGAACGCTCGTGTCTTGGGTGAAATCGACGTATGAATAGGAGTGGATGGTGTCTCGGCCGTGTGGTCGCACCCAGAACCGTGCTTCTTTGATTTCGGCATCGATCTCGGTTTCGATCCAGACGGTGATGCTGTCGCCAAGGATGACGTTGTGGGTGACAACTTCGTTGTCTATCGGTCTAGGGGACTGCGCGGAGATGCTTGTCGCGTTCAACGAGACGAGGGCGAACGCGGCGATCAGGACGATTGCCAGCGGTTGGGTGATGACCCGTAATGTTCGCGAGTTGGTCAATGAATGGCGTGGGAATGTGCGTCGGATGTTGCCGTGTCAGGTTGAACGCGGCTGAATCTTGATACGCTTCGAGGGTCACCACAGATTTTATCCTCGGTGCTGTAGAGTGATTTCAGTCGGTGAATCCGAGTCAAGAAAGGCGATCAGATGCGTTACTACCAGTCCCGTTGCGGAGATGAGGTCCATGTTGGAGTCGAGGCTGAAGAGGGTGTGATTACGGATTTGACGTCGATTACTGCGGAGGCGGATTCAACGTTGTCCTTGTTCAAGGCGGCTCATCTCGGCGGGGTCGGTATAGATGACGTGGCGCGGCGGATCTTGGAGCGTGGTGGTGGTGATGAGGTTTCGGTTGAGGAGCTGTGTGCGAGCGATGAGATTTTGCCACCGATTTTCGCGCCTGAGGTCTGGGCGTTCGGAGTCACGTACATGGACAGCATGAGGGAGCGGCAGGCGGAGAGCGGGTCGCCGGATGTTTATGCGCTGGTGTACAACGCGGATCGTCCGGAGGCGTTTTTCAAGTCGACGGCCGAGCGGTTGGTATCGCCTGGTGGCGCGTTGGGGATACGTGGGGATTCGGAGTGGGATGTTCCTGAGCCGGAGCTGGCGTTCGTGCTGTATGAGGATGAGATCGTGGCTTACACGGTTGGGAACGACATGAGCAGCCGTTCGATCGAGGGGGCGAATCCGTTGTATCTGCCGCAGGCGAAGGTTTACGACCGGTCTTGCGCGATCGGGCCGTGCATTGCTACGCCGGACGTAGTTGGTGATGCGCAGACTCTGGATGTTGGTTTGAAGATCGAGCGCGATGGTGAGACTGCGTTCGAGGGTTCTGCAAACACGTCGTTGATGAAGCGTGACTGCAACTACTTGGCGGACTGGCTGCAGCGGCACAACCGGGTTCCGAATGGGACGACGGTGTGCACCGGAACGGGTACGATTCCGCCGCCGGAGTTCACTTTGGCTGAAGGTGATTTGGTGAGTATCTCGATCGACAAGATTGGGACGCTGGTCAATCCGGTGATTCAGGTTTGAACTAGGATGGGCACCCCCTGCGCTCGCTTCGCTTGCGCGTCCCCCTTTTGCTGACGCAAAAAGAGGAGGGATCGGCCCTCGTATCGGGGTACGGGGCAGGCCCGGGGTGGTGCTCCCTCTGGCCTTCTTGAAGTAGGGGGTGTTGGGGTTAAGATTAGAGGTTGCGTTGTGTGGGCGTGTCGGGTGTGTTGTATCGAGAAATCGAGGTTCTCTTGACTCAAACCGCAGAAAAACTTGGGGAATCGACGGAAACGGATGTCGATGCGGCTTTCGTGCAGGATTTCGCGCGGAAGGTCCGTGAAAATGTGCAGCGGGTTTTCGTGGGTAAGGACGAGGCGATAGAGCTCGCCATCATCGCCATGCTGGGGCGTGGTCATGTGTTGCTGGAGGATGTTCCGGGTACGGGTAAGACGACGCTGGCGAAGACGATTGCGGCTTCGTTGGGTCTGGATTTCAAGCGTGTGCAGTTTACGCCTGATCTAGTGCCGTCGGATGTGCTGGGTGTGAATATCTACAACGCGGGGACGAGCGAGTTCGAGTTCAAGTCAGGTCCGATCTTCACGCAGATTCTGCTGGCGGATGAGATCAACCGGGCGACGCCTCGGACGCAGTCGGCGTTGCTGGAGGCGATGCAGGAGCAGCAGGTATCGATCGATGGGGTGACGATGGCGCTGAGTTCGCCGTTTCTGGTGTTGGCGACGCTGAATCCGGTGGAGATGGAGGGGACGTTCATGCTGCCAGAGGCGCAGCTGGACCGGTTCCTGTTGAAGCTGTCGATCGGATATCCGTCGGACGATGAGGAGGCGCGGATGTTGCGGCGGTTCCAGACTGGTGATGCGGCGTTGTCGGTGGGAGTCTGCGCGTCGGCAGAGGATGTTGAACGGGCGCGGGACGTGGTGGAGCAGGTTAGGATCGCGGACCATGTGCGCGAGTATCTGGTTTCGGTAGTGCGGGCGACTCGGAACAATGCGCAGATCCGATTGGGAGCGAGTCCGCGCGGTTCGTTGGCGCTGCAACACGCGGCACAGGCCCGGGCGGCGATCAATGGGCGCGGGTACGTGATGCCGGACGATATCAAGGCGTTGGCGGCACCGGTGTTGTCGCATCGAGTGGTTTTGGAGTCGAGCATGCAGATGAGGCGTCGGGATGCGTCGCAGATCATCGATGATGTTGTGTCGCAGGTACCGGTGCCGATAGAGAGGTGAGATGTTGCCCCTCACCCTAGCCCTCTCCCACGGAGGAGAGAGGGGACTGCACGGTGCTTTTGGGCATCCCCTGCGTGGTCGCTTCGCTTCCACGCGTCCCCTTACGCTTTGCGAAGGGGACGAGCCTCCCTCTAGCCCCTCCTGAAGGAGGGGGGATATGTTGGGGTATTGAGATGATGATTAATCCAGTGATTAGGACGTTTCGGGAGAAGCGGACTAAGGATTTGCGGGCTCCTGATGTAATCGGTGAGCTGTTCATGTTGTTGATGCTGGTGGTGATTGCGGTCGGGGCTGGGACGGGTTCGGCGCTGGTGGTTGCGTTGGGAACGACGGCGTTTGTGATCTCGGCAGGGGGGACGTTGTGGTCGAAGCTGTCGTTGGCAGAGGTGGCGTATGGCGCTCAGCCGTCGGACACTCACGCGTTTGTGGGCGATGAGGTCGAGATTGTGATGACGTTGGAGAATCGGAAGCCGTTGCCGATCCCGTGGGTTCAGTTGATCGAGTTTTTGCCGACGGGTCTGTTGCCTTTGAGCGACGAGGGTGTGAAGCGTCGGGCGTATGCGGGTGGTAGCGAGATTGTGGAGACGACGAGTCTGGCGGGTTACGAGCGGGTGCGATTCCGGCACAAGATCAAGGCGCACCATCGTGGGCACTACTCGATTGGGCCCACAGAATTGCGAAGCGGCGATCTTTTCGGGTTGTTCGGGACGGTTCGACGCGACTCGCGATCTTTGCAAGGGGTGACGGTTTATCCGCGCATCGTGCCGTTGGATGGTTGGGAGTTACCGGCGGCCAAGCCGATGGGTGACACTCTGAGCAGGAACACACTGCTCGATGATCCTTCCAGACCTCGCAGTATTCGCGACTATCGACCGGGCGACCCGATGAAACGGATCGACTGGAAGTTGAGCGCGAAGCGGGACGAGTTGACAGTGCGGACGTACGATCAGAGCGTGAGCAACGATGTTGTGGTGATGATGGAGTCGCGGACTGTCGACTACGCGTGGCATGGTTACAAGTACGACGTTTTGGAGTCGGCGGTTACAGGTGCGGCGTCAATCGCGGTTAGATGCGCGGACCTTGGCTATCGAGTCGGACTGGTGGCGAATGGGGTACGCCCCACACGCGGCGTGATGGCGGCGATTACGCCTGGGGATGGTCCGCATCATGTTCGGACGATCTTGGAGGCGCTAGCGTTTGTGCAGCCGCTGTCGTTGACATCGCTGGAGACGTTGGCGGTGGATCGAGGTGCACATGCGATCACGAACGGGTCTTCATTGATACTGGTCGCGGGATTTTTGACGGAGCCGGTGGTTGCGTATCTGCATCACTCTCAGCAAGTGGGACACCGCGTCTCGATTGCGTGGGTTGGACGTGAGGAGCCGCCTCGAGTCACGGGAATACGAGTCGTGGATGCACGCGAGATATTCAAGATCGACTCGGATGTTGAAGAGTTGCTGATGTCGGTAGTGGATGAGCAGATGGAGATGAATGCTCGGATGAACGCTCCGGTGCGCGAGTACGACCGTGTCTGATTGGCGCAATCAGATAGTGTTCACCGCGATTGCGGTGGCGGAGAGTGTGATCCTATTCACGATCATCGCGGTTATCAGCGCGGGGTTGAGTCTGGATTATCCGCCGCTGCACTGGGGGATGGTGCTGTTTCTATATCTGACCGGGATGGTGACGTCTTGGATCGTGGGAGGACTGCGCGGCAGTCTGGTCACGATCGCGCTGATCTACGGCACTGCGGGCTTGGCGATGATTTATGTGGCGGTTGCGACGACGCGTCTCGGCGACGGCTTCAACTTCGATCTGGCGTGGGTCTATCACCTCTTCAATCGAGACTTGACGGGCGAGTCGGTTGCTTCGCTGGTGATGGCTTTGATCGTGAGTTTGGTGATTTGGCGTCGGACATCGACGATTATTCGGGATGACAGTGACGCGCCGGATCACTTGAAGCGGATATTCAAGCGTGGTCTAGTGGTGCTGGCTGTGGGTCTGATCGTCGACGAGTTCGTGTCGGAACCGATTGGGTTGGCGCAGTTGCTGATTCCGTATTTCATCGCGACGCTGGGGGGAATGGCGGTTGCGCGTTTGCCGAACGATTCGCCAGTGGCCGGCAAGTGGATGCGGATCATCGTCGCGGCGTTGGGACTGTTTCTCGGAACCGGACTGGTGGCGGGATTCTTCGGGGGACGGTACGGGTACGCGGGGTTGAACGCGCTGTGGATTTTGTGGGGTTGGACGGTCGATGCGATATTGTTCGTCCTGCGCTACCCGTTGCTGGCGATCGGTTGGGTGATCGCCAAGATCATCGAATTCTTGCAGTCGTTCTTCGGTTCCGAGCCTCCGGAGCAGGAGCAAGAGCAGGGGCAGGGTCAGCGTCCGGAGTTTCCGGAACGGGAAGCGACGGAGGCAGCCGACAGCGCGTGGGTTGAAGCGGTGCTGGAGATCTTGCAATGGCCGCTGACATTCCTGTTGCTGTTTGTGGTGCTGATAGTGGTGGCGTTGGCGTATCGGCGGATCATAAGGCGGTTGAACCGCGACGACGGCATCGAACGCGAGACGATCCGCGACGAAGTGGAGGAAGTTACGTATCTCGACCTGTTGAAAGGGTTATTGCCGGACTGGATGACGCGTCGGGGCACACCGCGACATCTTTGGAACTACCCTGACGAGCCGGGCATCAAGGAAGTCTTCATCCTGTATTTCGAGACGTTGGAGATGGCCTTAGAGCGCGGCTGGGAGTTCAACTCGCGATTGACACCGAGCGAGCGTCAGCCGGAGTTGGCAACCGTTCTGGACGGCGCACCGATCAACGACATCACATCCCGCTTCAACGCAGCCTGCTACGGCAATGTGCCTACGGAGGTGTCGCGAGTAGAGGATTTGAGGTCTAGATTGACGCGATCTGTTGAGATTCTGGATGAGCGGCGGGAGAGGGCTGAGTCGGAGTCTAGCTAGGGTCGAGGTGCGAGTCTAGGATGCGGGGCCGTCTTCGTTTTCGCCGATGGTGATTACGCGGAGGAGGTTGGTGCTTCCGGACTTGCCGATGGGGACGCCGGCTACTAGTACGACGGTGTCGTTGTCTTTTGCGAAGCCTTGCTCTTTTGCGAGCATTGCGGCGTAGTCGAACATCTGATCGAGTTCCGCGAGGCGTTCAGTTAGGAGGGGGATTACGCCCCAGCGCATAGAGAGGTTGTTGAGGGCTTTTTCGCTTGGTGAGAGTGCGATGATGGGTGTTCGAGGTCGGAATGCGGCAACCCGATCGGCGGTGGTGCCGGTTTCGGTGAATGTAATGATGGCTTTTGAGCGTAGGGTATCGGCGGTTCGCGCCGCGTCGAAGGCGATGATGGAGTTGATCTGGGCGTATCGTCCTTCTTTGTCGATGATTGCCATGCGTCGGTTTCGCAGCATGGCGTTGTCGAGGAAGCGTTCGGCGATTTTGGAGACGCGGGCCATGAATCTGACTGCCGCGACGGGGTAGTCGCCGACG
>VXTA01000021.1 GCA_009837685.1 Chloroflexota bacterium
CCCAGACTCATCCGCCCATGTAGCAATCCGACGTTCAAATCCGGGAACTCATTGCACCTCAACCGCTCGTACTCCTCAACCGCCGACGCACCCCCAACATTCTCCGACGGATCAATCAACGGACAAACTACAAACGCCTGCCGTCCCGCACTGACCTCGTTCCGAATCGTCCCATAGGCCTCCGCAACCTCGAACGGCGTCTGTGCCCAGCGAGTTGCAATATCTTTCCGCCCATATGGCATTACTCGCAACGTCGAAAGCTCCATCTCCCCGTACATCGTCATGTGCAAGGTGCGCGGAATCGGAGTTGCGGACATAGCCAGCAGATGCGGACGTGGCGATCTATTCGTCAGAACCGCGCGCTGCTCCGTTCCGAACCTCTGCTGCTCATCCACCACTACCAGCGCTAGATTCTCGAAATCCACTCCTTCCGACAGTAACGCATGAGTACCCACGACCAAATCCACCTCTCCATCTGCACACATCTCATGCATCGTCCGCTTCTCGCGGGACGTCAAACTGCCCGTCAGCAATCCGACCCGCAGATTCCGATCGCGACTCTCAACTCGATGCAACGATGACTCGTAAACCGGTCCATGGACACTCAGAGCATACTGACACCTCAACTGCTCCAACATCCCAATAAAATGCTGCTCCGCCAACACCTCAGTCGGTGCCATCATCGCCGACTGCATTCCATTCGCACCGGAAGCCGACAGCATCGCCACGATTGCAACCACCGTCTTCCCGCTGCCGACCTCGCCCTGCAACAAACGAGCCATCGGATACCCGGAACCGATGTCCGACAAGATCGTCTCCACGCTTTCACGCTGATCCGAAGTCAACTCGAACCCCAACGACGACACGAACTCCCCTACCAACTCAGAGTCAGGAGCAAGCTGCACTGCTGAAACCGAGCTCCGCCACCGCGTTCGTCTACGAATGGCCGCGATCTGGTTGTAAAGAAATTCGTCGAACGCCAACCGTCTAATTGCAGCCCAAGGCTGCCGATCAGACAAGGGCCGGTGCATCACCTCGATCGCGTCCGACAGCTTCATCAACTGGTGCTCATCAAGAACATCATCCGACAACGGCTCTTCAATGAACCGCAATCCCTTGTCCAAACACTGCATGACACCGTTGCGAACCGTCCGCTGATTCAAACCCGCGCTCAACGGATAGACTGGCACCAACGCGCCCGCGTGAACAAACCCTCGCTCGTTATTGCGCCCACCCCGCGTCACATCGTCATACTCCGGGTTCTCCATCGTAGGACGGCCTTGATACTCGCTAACCTTGCCGCTCACCACGATCCGATCTCCGCTCTGCCAGCGCGTAGCCATGTACGGCATGTTGAAGAACGTAATCGACAAGAATCCAGTTCCGTCCCTTATCCGAACTCGTGCATAGCCGTTCCCTCCACCAAACCGATTAACATCTGCGCCAACAACATCCCCCACAACCGTCGCCTCCTCGCCCGCTACCAGTTCGTTGATGTTCGACTGCTGCGTATAGTCGATCATCCGCAGAGGAAAATGCCACAAAACATCGCGCAATGTTCGCAATCCCAACGTCTCAAAGGTCTGCCTTGCTGACCGGTGCAAAAACCGCAACGAAGCAATCGGAGCATCCAACCCAGTATTAGACTTCGGTGGCGAAGCAGACCGCCGCGGTCGCTCCACATCTTTCGCAGGCTCAGACACTTGAGCTTTATCGGCAGATTTCGCCTCCACGACAACCGGTCCAGCCTTGGGTTGAACCCCCGTCCCATGCAACCGCCGATAAGCCGCCGCAGCCCAAGACCGCCTCTCCACAGGCGACATCACCGCATACCTCCGCCCATCCATCGGAGCCAATCCCCGTATCATCGCCTCAACCCGGTCCAGATTCGGCCACATCGAATCCAACCCACCACCAATCACCGCACTATTGTCAAAGCCATTCTTGGCCTCAACCTTAAGCACATTCACCAGAAGCTCAGTCTGGCGCTCAACAACCGAATCAGTCATCCATCAAATTCAACGAATCTCCAACAACGACGTAAACAACCTTAAGCCAAAGGCCGACATATATCTGCGTTAAGCGTAGAGGAGAGGAATTCTCTCTCCTTGATTGGGGACCTAGTCGGCGTGAGGTCACTGGCGCGGATGAAGGTGCAGGGAACGCCCAAAAACTACATCCTGAACTTCCCACTAATCAAAACAATTGACGTTCGCCCTAAAAACAAACCAACTGCCAACGCTGATTTCATGCCGTGGCGCGCCGATAGATCCAGGTAGCGGCAGAGACCAAGACCATCGTTGCTGCCGCCAATACCCAGAAACCTGGGAGTATCGAATCCCACACCCATCCGTCGATGATGATCGTCCGCACTGACACAAGTACATAGTTGACAGGGTTCACGGTCACCGCCCACTTGAACCAACCGGTCAAAAACTCCTGTGGCATCAATCCGGTCGTGAGAAACGCCAGCGGCATAAACATAAGGAAACTGCTTTGAGTGGCCTCGACGTTCTTGGTCTTCAGTGCGATGATCAGACCGATACAGGCGGTAGCGACCCCGAAAATGGACATAAAAACTATCACTACCAAAACACCCAAAATACCGCCCTCGAAGCGAACACCGAAGGCGGTGGCAAGTGCCACGATGACGAATACCTGAACCATTGTCCGCGTGCCCGATACCAGTAGAGCACCCAAGAGCATCGAAAATCGGTTGACCGGTGCAAGTAGCAACTTATCGAAGTACCCGGTCAGCATATCTGTAAGCATGGTGAAGGCGGAATCGGCGCCGTTCATAACCACCGCCAATACGATGATCATGCCAGTGATGTATGCCTCGTAGCTTTCCGAAGGAAATCCCGGGATATTGGTCATACCGCTCAAAGGAGCCCCGAAGAACAAGAACATGAACACGGACGGGACCAGCGTCGAGATGATGACTCCCGGTTGACCCAACCGGGCCTTCAGGTTGCGCATGTAGATGAAGTAGGTCTCTCGGGCGATGTGCATTGGGGTTACCTCCTGGTCAAGCCCACACCGGGGCCAAGCGTTGTGCGCGTATGGTCACTAGACGCTGCTTCAGTCCGAATCGCGCGACCTGTGTACTTGAGGAATACATCGTCAAGGGTTGGACTGGAGATCGAAAGACTGGCGACTGGAACCTGGTGTTCGTTTAACAGGCCGACAAGGTCCGGGACAGCGGCGCTGCCGTTCTTCACGGTGATCGCGATGCCGCCAACGACTTTGTTAACCGCGTCAACATAGTGTCGTTCGCGCACGAGACCCTCAGCCCGACCGCTAAGCTCATCGCCGGTGCCGTTGATAGCAATCTGCACGACGTCACCACCAACCTCGGATTTGAGCGACTCGGGCGAGCCGTTGGCGACGATCTCGCCGTGGTCGATGATCGAAATGTTGCGGCAAAGACGATCGGCCTCCTCCATGTGCTGAGTTGTCATTAGGATCGTCACCCCCTTCGCGTTTAAGTCGTCAAGGTGCTCCCACATCGCGACGCGGCTTTGGGGGTCTAACCCCACAGTTGGCTCGTCTAGGAAGAGGAGATCCGGACTGTGCATAAGGGCCCCCGCAATATCGATGCGACGACGCATACCGCCAGAATAGGTACCGACACGTTGGTCGGCAACGTGCGACAGTCCAACCATCTCTAGCAACTCCTCGGTCCTACTCCGCGCCTCGCGTCGGGTAAGCCCATACAGCACGCCCTGCAGCTGGAGAAAGTCCCTACCTCTCGCTAGGTCGTCGATCCCGATCTCCTGCATTGCGAAGCCGATGCTTGAGCGCACTGCCTTGGAGTCGGTGTCGACGTCGTAACCGGCAACAACCACGGTCCCCGATGTCTTCTTGACCAGCGTGGCGAGTATCTTCATCGTGGTTGTCTTACCAGCACCATTGGGTCCCAAAAAACCAAAGAACTCAGTCCTCGGCACATCGAAGTTGATGCCGGAAACGGCACGCGTGCCTCCCGGATATACCTTCATGAGTTCGCGGACCTCGACCATGTTTTGGTGAGGCATTTGTCACCTCCCTTTCAGAACTTGACAGAGTAGCAGCAGGGGGGTACGCTAACGCGAGGTAGGCGCAAACGAAACTCCTCATGCCAAAGGGTGTTAGTACGCGCTTTTGCCTAGTAAGGCTCGGCCCCCCAAGGTCGAGCTTTACGCTTCCTCAAATATCATTTCGCTGGTTCATTTCGCCCTCATAGTCTCGTAGTCTCGTACGCGGCCGTGTTCGCGAGCATCCTCTTGATGGTATTCACGAACCTTTCACGTTCTTCTGTGTCGATGCCTCTCACGAGCATTGCGTTGTTTGCCCAAACGTGCTCCTCGAGCTCACCCAGCAAGTCTCTCCCCTCCTCAGACACGCTCAGCTTTGCCGAACGTCTGTCACGTTCCAAAGGCTGACGTTCTAACAAGCCCTTCTGCACGAGACTCTGCACGTTCCGACTTACTGCGGCAGGATCTATCGGCATTGCTCTGGCTATCCCGCTGACCGTGTCCGCGGCTCCCCTGGTACACATCATCAGAATCGCGAACTGGTGTGGAGTTACGCCATACGGTGCGAACCGACCAGTCAGACTTCGCATGGCAGCCATCGCAAGGCTGTTCATCCAGTAGCACAGGTCGTCTTGTTGAAGCGCGCAGCTTGTCGAGTCACCCTCCATACTCAGAGAGCTTATGTCACATAAAGATGTTTGTCAAGTCATCTATATGTCACTGTTTTACAACGCAATGACTTTCACTGTTATCCCTGCCTCTGCCCTTATCCCTTCTTGTCAATAGACAAGCTTGTCAACAGACAAGTCGAGAGCGGGGTCCAGTTAATCGTTACCGTAGCTGAGAAGGGAGCGATATCCTAAACAACCCAACACCAAAACGCGCGCTACACGAGTCTCCGCCAAACAACACAAGTATCGCCTCCTACCAAGAAACCGCCAATCCAATCGTTCCGTTGCCCAAATGGGACCCGATTGCTGGACCTATCGTCGCCCGCAAACTTCTACCGCCGGGTTTCACCGAGCTTTGCAGATCGGTGAGAACATCCTCCGCCTCGTCTCGCGATGATTGATCGGTATGCAACACCGCCAAATTCGTAAGTGGCGCGTGATCTTCGACGACCCTGGAGATCAATGCCGCCAGTGCCCGACGGTGAGACCGTGGCTTGGCGATAACTTCTACCTCGCCATCGACGATCGCCAATACCGGGCGTATCTTAAGAACGCCTGCCACCAATGCCTGCGCTCCCTTAAGCCTGCCGCCTCGCTTGAGGTACTCAAGAGTGTCAGGAGTACCTGCAAACTGCACCCGCGGAACCATCTCATTCGCTGCCGCCGCCGCGTCTTCAGCGTTACCCCCATCGGCAATGATCTCCTGTGCTGCCAATGCGATGAAGCCAGTTGCCATCGAAGCGGTTCGAGAGTCGACGTGCTTTATACGCTCGCCTGACGGATCGGCCTGAGCCCCTCCACCAACCGCTGAAGCATACGTCCCGCTTAGTGCTGACGAGATGTGGATCGATACGATCTCGTCGTGTTCCTTGAGCAACTCGTCGTACACCGCCTTGAAATCCCCTGGCGAGGGTTGAGACGTAGTAGGAAACACATCCTTGTCACGCGCCAGTCGCGAGTAAAAGTCCTCGGTCGCGATGTCTACTTTGTCCCGAAACTCCTCGTCTCCAAACCTCACGAACGCCGGCACAATATTCAAGCCGGCTTCTTCGACCAGATCCGAAGGGATGTCTGTCGTGCTATCCGTTACAACTGCTATGCTCACGCGTTCACTCCTACAACTTCACATGGATGAATCACTCGTATGCCAACAAGTTACATCAATTTGCGATTAAGTATCAATTCGTATCGATGGCGTTTGGATAATGAGTAAATCGCCGTCTCATTCGCCAGTGCCCAATCGCTGATCACATGTATGACCACCTTTCGCGCCATATTCCGAGGCTACAACCTCCGCCGACTACGCAACATCAGGCTACGGCGAGCACGTAGTTACCACGACATCGTCAAACGCCGACGCGCCAGACAACTACGTCGCGGACGCGTCCGGAGAACCTGCCTAAAACTCGCCTACCAAATCCCCTTGGCAATCTTGGCCGCACTCGGCATCGTCGTCATCATCATGCACAGCGGTGACCGACGTCTACTCACCAAAGTCGAAATCGCCGCGGCCGGCTATGGTTACAACCTCACATCCTTCGAAGTCCGTCACTTTCCTGCCAAGTGGGCTCACCTCATCTACTCTGCGCTACCGTGGACCAACATCGATGAAAAAGATCGACGAGTCCACCTGGATCGTTATCAGGACCTCGCACGCGAACTCCGCTCTGCCAGAAACAACCTAAAATCCGCACAAGCACGCGGCGATAATACCGCTGCATCGGTCGCGCAATCCCACGTCAACTCACTCATCCAAGAACGCAATGCAATTCGAGACGCCGTAGAAGAACTCCTCGAAGCCGCCATCTCAACCGAACTCATCGCCCTCGGACTCAACAAAAACGGCGATTTCATCTGGCCACCTGTCGATTTCCGCATCGACGACACTCCTCACGTTCTCGTGACCTCGC
>VXTA01000001.1 GCA_009837685.1 Chloroflexota bacterium
CACAAACTCCACAACCGCACCAAACACCAACCCTCTCTCAAACTTGGCGCAACCTCGCAAGAGCAATGCTCAAACACCGCATCATGACCCTAGTAGGCATGACCCCAGCCTACATCCCCGACGAAACCCAAGAACAATACCGCTTCACCACTTAACGCCCGTTTCGCTGCACGAAAGGGGCGCGAGCGAAGCGAGCGGGGTATGCCCGTTCAATTGAACGCGCCCAACCTTACAATCAAACCATGACACCACAACCAATCTCCTCCGAAATCTTCGAAACCGCACTCGGATGGATCGCCATCGCCGCAACCGAACGCGGTATTGTCCGAGCCTCCCTGCCCGAACCAACTCCCGATACTGCCCTTGAGGCCATATCTGACATCAAAAATGGGTCACTAGCCGAATCCAACGCCGCGCTCCATGAAGCGAAGCGACTCCTGACCCTCTACTGCGACGGCGAGCCCATCTCGCTCGACACAATCCCCATCGACGACTCTGCCTGGACCCCATACACCCAACATGCTCGTGCGGCATGCCGCACCATACCACGCGGCGAGACTCGCACCTACGCATGGCTCGCCGAACAAGCATCCGGCAACCCCAAATCCGCACGCGCCGCCGGCAGAGCAATGGCCACCAACCCGATTCCCATTATCATCCCTTGCCACCGAGTAATCGGCTCCAACGGCAACCTCCACGGCTTCGGCGGCACCATCGGCCTCCCCCTAAAAGCCCGCCTCCTTGAAATGGAGGGTGCTCCCTCTCCCGTCATACCCACATAGGCGGGTATCCAGAGGTGGGGATGGCGGTGCAAATCCCCACTCCCGTTTTACGATTGAAAGTTGAGGCATATCGCCCACGTGAGCCTTTCAATCAACACCAATCAGGGAACCCACCAACCAATGGACAGAGACAAGTGCGTGCTCGCTTACAGCGGCGGAATGGACTCCACCATCTCCATCGTCTGGATCCGTGAAAACTACGACCTCGACGTCGTTACCCTCTCCGTCGACATCGGCGCAGGCCCCGAACTCGAAGGCATCCGAGAACGTGCCGCATCCGCCGGCGCCGTCGAATCACTCGTCTGGGACGTCAAAGACGAGTTCGCCAGCGACTTCATCGTCCCCGGACTAAAAGCCGGCGCGATGTACGAATCCGCATACGCACTCTCCACCGCCTTCGGCCGCCCCCTAATGGCCAAGAAGCTCGTCGAAGCCGCACGCCAAGTCGGAGCCGTTGCCGTCGCACACGGATGCACTGGAAAAGGAAACGACCAAGTCCGCTTCGACGCCGGAATCAAAACCCTCGCCGCACACGGCGAACCTCTCCGCATCATCGCCCCCGCACGCGAATGGGACATGACCCGCGACGAAGAGAAAGAGTTCGCAAACCGCGCCGGACTAGAACTTCGCGAAGTCGGCGACGACCAGCGCGTCTACTCCATCGACCGCAACATGTGGGGGCTCGCTATCGAAGGCGAAGACCTCGAAGATACCTGGTTCGCACCGCCCGAAGATGCCTTCTCTTGGACACAAGCACCAGACCAGACACCTGACGAAGCCGAAGAGGTCTCCATCTCATTCGAAGAGGGCGTACCCGTCGCGCTGAACGACGAAAAGATGGATCTCGTAGAACTCATCGACCAGCTCAACCTCCTCGCCGGATCACACGGTGTAGGCAGAGTAGACCACCTCGAAAACCGCCTAGTCGGCATCAAATCGCGCGAAGTCTACGAAACACCAGCCGCCATCGTCCTCTACCAAGCGCTATCAGCCCTCGAAACCGCGACCCTCTCACGCGACCAGCAACGAGTAAAAGCCCAACTCGCACAACTCTACGCCGACCTCGTCTACGACGGACGCTGGTACACCGGACTCCGCGAAAACCTCGACGCTTTCGTCAACTCCGTCATGCGCTACACCACCGGCGATGTTCGCGTCAAACTCTACAAAGGCTCCTCAACCGTCACCGGAAGACGGTCTCCGTACTCCCTCTACGACTTCGAACTGGCAACATACTCCACCGAAGACGAGTTCGACCACGCCGCCGCCGTCGGCTTCATCGACATATACAGCCTCCCGGCTAGAACCCAGATGAAGCGACAAACCATGCGCGACGCCCGATAACGGGTTTCTTCCGAGCCAGCCTCTCCGCGTCCATGCGGCGTTAACATTCGATGGTGTGAAGCATTATCGACCTATTATCAGCACA
This sequence comes from Chloroflexota bacterium, assembly GCA_009837685.1. Classification (GTDB taxonomy): domain Bacteria; phylum Chloroflexota; class Dehalococcoidia; order Lucifugimonadales; family Lucifugimonadaceae; genus Bin127. The sequence goes on from VXTA01000001.1 coordinate 2,212, forward strand.
GCCCTCGCAGTCGTCGCGATACTGACCACCACCGCAATTGGGCAAGTCGCCGCGGCAGATGTCATCCCTGCCACGTTCTCCGACGGCTCACACCGCGTCGGCATCGACATCGCACCCGGCACATACTTCGCGGAGTTCGAAGACGGCATTTGCGCACTGAGCATCACCGACACCGACGGCGCGCAACGCACCCCAACGTTTCGGGCCAGAGCGATCGTGACGATCACGGAAAGCGATACGCTCGTGCAGACTAGAGGCTGCGGCGAGTGGAACCCTCGTGAAACCCGCAAACCTCCGCTAAGAGAATTCAGTGAGGGGTTGTACGAGGTCGGAGTCGACATCGCTCCCGGCATCTACACCGCAGACCAGAACCAGGGACGCTGCCTATGGTTCACGCGCACCGACTTCACATATCAGCCGAACTACGACGGTTTGGTTACATGGTGGAGAGTTGGCGAGCCGATCGTAGAGCTAAAGATCGGCGACGGCGGCTTCTACTCGATTCGATGTGGCACTTGGCAGATCCGAAAAGGAGGCCGGCCATCAGAACCACTATCGGAGTTCAACGACGGCTCGTATCTGGTCGGTGTCGACATCGAATCGGGCGACTATGTGGCCGATTCGGACGGCAACACTTGTAGATGGTTCCGGAACTCGCCGTTCAACGTTGCAGTGTCGGATTTCAGTGGCGGTTACCAGTCCATCGGACGACAGATCGCAACTATCTTGCCGTCGGATACTGGCTTCTACAGCGATGGATGCGGACCTTGGGAGCCGTTCGATCCCGACGACGCACATGCCGAACCAGAGCCTACGATAGGTGCCGGAACATTCGCTGTAGGCGTCGATGTGCAGCCAGGAGTCTATGTCGCAGACGCCCAAGAAGGCCGCCAATGTCGATGGTTCATCCTCGGCGGGTTCACCGGTCGAGACGAGGACATAGTGGAGGGCGGAAGTGGCATTTTGCGAGGCATCGTCGAATTGCCAGACGCCCCAATTGGATTCCGGTCCATCGATTGCGGACACTGGACCCAGGTCGATCCCAACATTGAGATAGACGCCGCCAAGACTTTCGGCGACGGCGAACACGTCGTCAACCTACACATATCACCCGGCTTATATCAATCACCAGGCGGGGAAAGAGGACAATGCTCGTGGCGTCGTTTCATTGGATTTGGAACCGGGCCCGGCAACAACCCCGCGGTGCGCATACCGACGGGACGTAAAATCGCTGAAATTGTATCGACCGACAACGTGTTCAAGAGCTACGGATGCGGTGGCTGGGACCCATTTGTCCCCGATGATCAATCGGAGGCGCTTATAACTTTCCAGCGCGGCACATGGGCGGTTAACACCGAGATCTCGCCGGGCACGTATGTCGCCAAAGAACCGGATGGCAGGGTCTGCTATTGGAGTCGCTTGTCCGCGTTCACTGGCGAACCGGATGACTACACCGTTTCTGAACAGTCAGTAAACCATTCGATAACGACGATCCATAGCCACGATGTCGGTTTCTACTCCCAAGGATGCGGCATTTGGACTTTGGTGACCACAGAATCACCCGCTTCGACGGCAGAACTCCCAGATTCGTTTGAGAATGGCATCTATATCGTCAATCAAGACATTGGGCAGGGCACCTACATCGCGGACGCAATCGACGATTCGAATTGCTTCTGGAGCCGGCTCTCAGGATTCGACGGCGACGCCTTCAATCGGATCAACGATTATGGTAGCGCCGGGCAAGCAATCACCACTATCCTCGAGTCTGACGAAGGGTTTAGATCGCGCGGTTGCGGAACTTGGCGCAGACTTGACGAAGTAGAAGATGCCATTGTCGCATCAACGTTTTCAGACGGCACATATCGAGTCGGGATAGATATACCGCCCGGCACCTACATCGCGACGAGTACAGGTATCGCGACGTGCCGTTGGCGCCGACTGTCCGATTTCACCTGGACCTCTGGCAATATCGTCGAGGTCATCGCCGGCGGGCCGAAAATCGCCACTATTCTACCCACCGATACCGGCTTCGCTTCCGCGGGTTGCGGTGAATGGACACCGATTGACACGCTTCAGTTTTCGCAATCAGACCTGCCGAGAAGATTCAACAATGGATCGTACCTCGTTGGCGTGCATATCGAGCCAGGCACCTACTACGCCCAGCCTCGAAGCCTCGGCAGTTGCAGGTGGAGCATCGCAAATGACTTCACCGGCGACGCTACAGCCACTGTCATCTCCGGAAAGACAAACGATCGCTGGATCGTGACCATCGAATCCACGGATGTAGGGTTCGTCACGTACGGATGCGGCATTTGGCGCAAAATCGAGGACCGGCTGCCCCTCGCCCCGTACGACACTTTCAAAGATGGCGTTTATCGCGTCGGTACCGAGGTCGTCCCCGGCACCTACATCGCAGAAGTGCCGACCGCGCGTTTCATCGACGGACGGCCCAGACCGACTTGCCGATGGCAGCGAGTATCAGGTTTCAGGCACGTCGAATCCGACATGATCGAATCGGGTGACGAATTCTCCGCAACCCACCGATCATTCACCACCATAAGGATCGAAGTGACGATCGATCCAGCAGATACTGGTTTTGTCTCCAGTGGTTGCGGAAGATGGCGCAGAGCAGACGGGTAGTTAATCTTAATCGCCCGCAGTGACCTTGCTCAACGCCGACGAGACTATTCCCACCGCCTCGTCGATCTCTTCCGTACTGGCGTTCAACGGCGGCATGAATCGCAGCATATTCGGTCGCACCGCATTCAGCAACAACCCGTTGTCCAGACAGTCGGCGACCAGCCCCGCAGACAGTTCTTCCGACATCTCGACTCCGACCAACATTCCCATTCCGCGGACTTCGGTAATGACCGGGTGCTCTTCCCTCAATGAATTTAGCTTGCCCATCAAATACTCGCCGTTCCGCATAGCCTGTCCCGGACCATCTTCGTCCAACAAAGCCTGCGCGCCCGCGGCGCCCGCCGCAGTCGTAAGCGCGTTGCCACCGAACGTCGACCCGTGATCTCCCGGCTCAAGCACCGAGCAAAACTCCTTGCACGCGAACGCTCCTAGCGGCGCACCAGACCCTACCGCCTTCCCCAACGTCATCACGTCAGGTTCGACACCCTCGAAACGCTGGTACCCGAAAACCGTCCCCAATCTCCCCATGCCTGTCTGCACCTCGTCGAGCATGAACAGGATATTTTTCTCCTTGCAGAAATCTTGCACCCGCTTCAGGTATCCCGCCTCGGGAACGTTCACACCACCCTCACCCTGGACTGGCTCAAGCAGAACCGCACAAGTCTTGCCCTCGACATAAGCATCAGATATCGCGTCGAAGTCGTTGTACGGAACATTCACGAAGCCCGGCATCAGAGGCGTCCAGTTGTCTTGGTAGTGTGGCTGACCAGTAGCTGCCATCATCGCCTGCGTCCGACCGTGGAACGAGTCCAGAGCCGTAATGATCTCGTAAGCGCCGTCCAGATTCTTGCGACCCCACTTGCGCGCCAATTTACTGGCACCTTCGTTGGCCTCCGCGCCAGAGTTGCAGAAAAACACCCGGTCCACATCCGAGTTCTCAACGATGAACTGTGCCAACGGAAGCTGAGGGGTCGTATAGAACAGGTTCGACATCTGCATGATCTTGCCAGCTTGCTCGCTGACGGCTTTGGTCACCGCCGGATGCGAGTGCCCCATGTTGAGCACCGCCCAACCAGCCGTGAAGTCTAGATAAGACTTGCCGTCGTTGTCGAAAACCCGAGAGCCTTCACCCCGCACCAACACCGGCGGCATCCGTCGCACCACCTGCATGTAGTACTTCGCCTCTAAATCCTTGTATTCCTGACTCGTCGTCATCTTTCGGGTCTCCCCATACAGTCCTGCACAGTCCTTCGCCGCTACTCGCAACACCAATCCAATATACAACTAGGCGAATCCTTAGCTCCGCACATGCGGCTCAGGACGTTCGCCACGCCGATCTTTCGGATACTCCACCAAAAACAACCGCGCCACCAGCATCGCCAATATCAACACGAACCCTCCGAGCGCTATCCACTGCGGTCCCGTTGCCAACCCAACCACAACCGCGACCGCGAATGTCACCGCCGCAGACCTCGGCCCATCCTTAATGAACGGCAGAACCGCGAGTCCAGCAACCGTGGGTATCAGTCCCCACCACCCGAGTAACGCGACACCTACACCCAATCCCGTCGCCAATCCCGCGCCGCCCTTGAATCTCATAAATACTGGCAACCAATGACCCACAATCGCGAACACTGCCGCCACCGGCAACAACAGGTCAGGGCAACCGATAATCATCGCCGCCACCACCGCAACCACACCCTTCACGATGTCCAACCCGAAAACCACCGCGC
>VXTA01000352.1 GCA_009837685.1 Chloroflexota bacterium
GGGTGGGTGGGCACTTTTCGACGGCGTCGGGTTTGAGGTCGATGCCGATGCCGGGTCGATCGGAGATCATGAGGTATCCGTTTCCGTCGTGTTGCGGGGTGTTGTCGACCATGTCAGATTTCGGTGGGACGTCTTCTCCGATCGGGTACTCCTGGAGCGCGAAATTGGGTGCTGTTGCTGCGATCTGCAAGCATGCGGCGGTGCTGACGGGTGAGAGCGGGTTGTGCGGCACGACGCCGACGTGTCTGGCTTCGGCCAACGCGGCGATTTTCTTGGCTCCTGTTATGCCTCCTACCAGACATACGTCGGGGCGCACGTATTGGACTGCGCATCGGGAGAGGGCCATCTCGAATTCCCACAGGGAGGTGTAGCGTTCGCCAGTTGCGATGGGGATGTTTATCTTGTCGGCGACGTAAGCCATCTCGTCGAAGTTGTCGGGGGTAATCGGGTCTTCGTAGAAGTATGGATGGAACTCTTCGATGCCTAATCCGAGTTGGACGGCTTCGGCAGGTGTGAGGCGGCGGTGGATTTCGATGCAGAGGTCGACGGAGTTGCCGACGGTTTCGCGGTATCGGCGGACTGTCTCGATAGCGTCGCGGATCTTTTCGGCGTGGGTCTTGAAGTATGGGACGTCGCGCTCCTCGTCGAGGAAAGGAGTCAGATGTCCGACGGCGGTGAATCCCATCTCTTTTGCTTCGGCGATGCCGCGTACGAGTTTTTCGGTGGTGTCGCCGAATATGTGGTAGTAGACGCGGGCACGGTCGCGGACTTTGCCGCCGAGGAGCTGATGTACGGGGGTGTCGAAGTGTTTGCCCATGATGTCCCAGAGCGCGATGTCGATTGCGCTGAGAGCGCCCATGACGGCGGAGCCGCGGAAGTGGGAGAAGCGGTACATGTACTGCCAGTGATGTTCGATGCGTAGCGGGTCTTCGCCTACGAGGTATCGTCCGAATTTTTCGATGGCAGCTTCGGAGGCTTCGAGGAATCCCCATGCGCCGGATTCTCCGATGCCGGAGATGCCGGCGTCGGTGTCGATCTGGACGAGGAGGTAACGATCGAGCATGAGCGGAGTGACTTTAGTGATTTTCATGGTTTGCCTTTGGAACTATGGTGCCAATGATGGCGAATGATTTTAATGATGAGTGATGGTTGATGGGGCCTGGGTTTCAGGCGCGTTTAATTGGAGGGGGCATACCCCGCTCGCGTCACTTCGTTTGCTCGCGCCCCTTTCGCCCTGCGAAAGGGGCGTGGACTACCCTCTGGATTCCCGCCTGCGCGGGAATGACGGGATGTGGTGCGGTCATGAACGTCTCAGGCCTGGGGTTAGGAGCATGGCTAGGAGGATTAGAGGGGTGCCGCCTAGGGCACTGACGATTATGGTTGGTTCGTTGCCGATGAGGGCTGAGAGGGTGCCTCCGAAGGTCCAGCCGAGGGGGAATAGGCCCATTCCGATGGAGTAGAGGGCCATAACTCTGCCTCGCATTTCGCCGGTGGCTTCGCGTTGGAAGAGGTTGGTGATGGCGTTCATCCAGAACATTCCGGCGATGCCCATGACGAAGAGGAGTGCGAGGGTGAGTGGATAGATGCGGGAGAAGCCGAATCCGATCATTCCGAAGTCCCAGATGAAGCTGGAGACGATGATTGTTGGCATTACACGGCGCGGCAGGCCTAATATGGCGACGGATATGCTGCCGATGGCGAGTCCGACGCCGAGTGCGGTGGACATGGCGCCGAAGCCGACAGGTCCGACGTCGAGGATTTTGGTGGCGTATTCGGGCATGAGGGGGAAGATTGCGACGCCGGTGATGTTGACGGAGCAGATCATGATGAAGAGCCAGGGGAGGACGGGGTTTTGGCGGGCGTATGCGATGCCCTGTTTGAGGCTCTCGTAGTAGGTGGGTTTGTCTTCGGATTCGGAAGCGGCGTACCTGCCTTTGGGCGCGTTAAGGATTAAGACGGCTCCCATGAGATAGACGCCGGCAATGATTGCGTATGCCCAGTCTGCTCCGGCGGAAGCGATGATCCAGCCGACGATGACGGGTCCGGCCATTTCGCCGGCGTTTTGGCCCATCATGACGAGGGCGGTGGCCCTTGAAAGCGAACGTGCGGGTACAAGGTCGGCGAGGTAGGCCCAGAATGCGGGCATCGCGAACGCGACGACGGTGCCGGCGGCGAGTGCGAGAGCGAGCATGTGCCATGGCTCGATGATTCCGAGTGCGAGGAGGATGGCCTGCACGATCGAGACGATCGCGAGTCCGATGCGTACGAATGCGAGGAGCTTGCGTTTGTCGAAGCGGTCGGCGATGGCTCCGGCGAAGACGGGGAAGACGAGGATGGGTATGGAGCGCATGCCGGAGGCGAGCCCGACCCATAGGTTGGATCCCGTTAGGTCGTACATGACCCAGGACTGGGCGGCGGTTCGGGCGACGGCGCCGATGTCGAAGAGTGCCTCGGATGCTAGTAGGCGCGCGAATCCGGGGATTGTGAAGACGCGGAAGACGCGTGGGGGGCGGGTTCGTGTAGAGCCTGTTTGTGGTCGAGTGGTCACGAATGGGATCGGTTCGATGATGAAAGTCGGTTGAGTGATTCAGTTTGATTATCGAAAATGGGAAGCGTGTGTTGTCTGAACTGTGATTGCGATGATTTTTGATGGTGGGCTGTGATTGGGTGTTGGTGGTGGGGGCTGCCTAGGGTGGGCCTCTTTGTCCTTCGGACATTTCCCCCGCTCCGCGGGGGAAACCTGGCCCCCCTGTCCACCCGGGCATCTCCCGCTGTCGCTTCGCTTCCGCGCCCCCTTCGCAGAGCGAAAGGGGCGGACCGCCTCGCCCTGCCCCTCTGGATTCCGGCTTTCGCCGGAATGACGGGCTTTTAACTACACCTTGCGAAATGCTGGGATGCCATGTAGGCGGTTAGGGGGATGGTGATGCTGGCGATTGCGGAGGTTATTAGGGCGGTTTCGTTGGTGGTGAAGTGGGCTATAGCTCCGCCGATGGTCCAGCCGATGGGGATCATGCCCATGGCGATGGCGTAGAGGCTCATGATATTGGGGTGTTGAATTGAGAAGGGGTTGGATCGGATCATGGTGAGTATGGCGTTGCCCCATACCATGCTTGCGATGCCCATGATGAAGAGGATAAGGAGGGTGATCGGGAGGTTCGGAGAGTGTGCGAATGCGATGCTTCCGGCGGCCCATACGAGGCTGGCTAGGATGGCGATGAGCCCAGTGCGTTGCGGCATGCCGAGTATGGCTACTGCTACTGCTCCGACGGCGAGTCCTCCGCCCAAGACGCCAGTCATGAGGCCGAAGCCTATGCCTCCGCTGTCGAAGACCGCGATGGCGTATTCGGGTATGAGAGGAAAAACGGCTAGGCCGAGGAGGTTTGTGGTGAGGAGCATGGCGATTAGCCAAGGTAAAGGTTGGGAGCGGCCGATGTTGCGGAGGCCGATTCTGAGGGTCCAGACGTAGGGGTGATGGTAGTTGCCGACGCGTGAATCGTGGTCTGGCACTGGTACGTTGAGGATGAGATATGAGCCGACGAAGTAGAGGATTGAGATGAATACGAAAGACCAGTCGGCGCCGACGAGTGCGATGATGATGCCGACGGTTACAGGGCCGATGAGTTCTCCGAGGTTGTGTGAGAAGGCAAGAATGGTGTTTGCGCGTGTCGCCATGCGGGGTTGGACGATGTCTTGTAGGAATGTGACGAACGAGGGCCATGCGAAGGCTATTGCGAGGCCTGTCAGCAGTGTTAGGACTGCTTGGTGCCACGGTCGTATGGTGTCGGTGCCGATCAGAATGGCTTGCACGATTGCCAAGATGCCGATGAATGCTCGCATGGTTGCCACGAGAAGTCGATGGTTGACGCGGTTGCCGATGTATGCGGCGATGGCGGGACTGAGGAAGGATGGGACGGCGCGGAAGGTGGCGACGGCGCCTACCCAGAGGCTCGAACCTGTGAGGTCGTAAGCGACCCATGACTGTGCCGCGACGCGGGCAAGAACTCCGATGTCGACAACGGCTTCAGAAGCAACGACCCAGTTGAAGCCGCGGTCGAAGAGTTGGTGAAAAACGTCAGCGCCGTGCCTGTTGACGCTGTTGAGTACCGAACGGGAAGAGGATTGTGCCGGTTCGTGCAATGCTTGAAGGCGCGATCAGGTGTGGGTTGGTAGTCCGTGTCTGGTTAGATGCAATCACACGAATGATTACAGATTGCAACAATTGGTGTTTGTGATTCACTGATTTCCGTTACGGTTTGCGGACGATGTAGGGTTCGATGCCGTTTTCGTCGATGGATACGCCTAGTCCGGGACGGTCTGGCAGGATGAATTCGCCGTCTTTGAGTTGCCATCCGGAGTTGGATGCATCTTTGAGCAGGTTGGAAAGGCCATCTTGGAACTCTTGGAGGAGTTCAGGAGACGCAACGGCGGCGCATTGGAGTGTTGCGGCTTGGAACACGGAGACTCCGTTGCCCATGTGTGGGGTGACGGGCATGTTGGTGGCGTATGCGAGGTCGCGCTGGCGGATGAAGTCGGAGATGCTGGTGCGTCCGATGTCTGGTTGGTAGATGTCGAATACTGGATCGGGAGTTAGCCAATCATTGAGTTGGTAGGTTGTGCGGAAGTGTTCGCCGATTGCGATGGGTGATCCTTCTGCTTGGTGAAGAGTGCGGTGCCCGGAGAGGTCTTCAGGTTGGAGTGGGCACTCGAAGAAGCGGAGGTTGCGGTCTCCGAATTGGCGTTTGGCGTTTATTGCGTCGTTGAGGGTGCACATCCAGAGGGTGTCGACCATCCATTGCTTGATGTTGGGTGCTCCGCCTATGAGGGCGTCGAGTTCTTGCAACGCGGCTTCGATGTCGCCTGATTGGAAGATTTTTGCGCCGCGGATGCCTTGTTCGTTGAGGGATTTTGCTTGGGTGATGCGTTCGTCTAAAGTAGCGCGACGCAGACCGGACAGGTATACGGGGATGTTGGTCCGTGGTTGGTTGTCGAGGAGAGCAGCGACTGGCAGGTCGTTGCGTTTGCCTAGAGCGTCCCATATGGCGATGTCGAGTGCAGCTAGCGCGTCCATCCAGTAGCCGGAGTTGACGCCGCGCCCGCGTTGGGAGGCGTAGACGAAGTCCCAGAGTTCGGTTGGGTTGGTGAATTCGCGGTTGACGACCATCTCGGCTATGGCGGCGTCGATCATGACGCAGACTATTTCGGGAGCGATGGGGGTGTTGGATTCGCCCCAGCCGATATGGTCATCGGCGAGTGTGACGCGGACTAACGGGGTCTCGACCATGGTGGCGTAGACGGTCTGCCAGCCGGGTTTGAACTCGTAACGAGCGAAGGCAGGGGTCGCGGATGGTTCTTCGTTCTGGCGGCGGTACTGTTCCCAGTATCCGGGTGTATCGGGGAATGCGAGGTGTGCCGTGCGGATCTCAACGATGGTGAAGGATAGGTCAGGGGATGTCATAGTGCCTCTAGATGGCCGCTGAGGAGTCGTTTGATGGTGCTGAGAGTTACGTCGTCAAAGTTTCCTTTTTCGTTGGCGATGTGGAGTTGCGCGAGCGCGAGTGCGGCGTATGCGCGTGAGGTATCAGGGTTGATATCGGAAGTGATGTTGAGGTGTTTGCGGATGGTTTCCAAGTCGCCACGAACGTATGGTCCGGAGATGGCGTCGGGGAGACCGTCGTCGGCGATGGCTTCGATGGTCGATTTGAGTATTGGGGAGAGCAGTTTAAGGGCTTGGTTGCGGTCGATGCCCCCATGTTGCCAAAGTTCGGCTGAGATGCCGACTAGCCCTGCGAGGAGCCCGCAGGCAAGGACGGCGGATGCGTGATAGGCGGCGTGGGCGGTTTCGCCTTGGATGGTGAACGTGTTGCTGTGGTGTGCGTCGGCAAAGGATTGTAGCCACGCGGTGAGTGCTTCGTCATCGCAGTCGATAGCATACGCAATGTTGGAGAGGCGATCGGGGTTGGCGTAGCCGTGGAAGGTTTGAAGGGGATGGAATCCTGCTACGCACGCTCCGGCGTTTGCCGCTGATTCGAGTACGGATAGAGTGAGTGCGCCGGAGCAGTGGATGACGTGATGATGGGGTTGCCACGAGATGCTGTCGCATACGGGTTTGATTGCGGCATCGCTGGTGGTGATGAAGATGAAGTCGGCGAGTTCTGGTACTTCGGTTGCTTGGTCGACAATTGGAATGTTTGGCAGTCGTTGTTTCAGCCACGCGCGGTGTTCGGGACGGCGTGATGAGGCCGCCACGATTTTGCCGTCTGGGTAGGTGGCGGAAGCGAAAGAAGAGCCGACGCGCCCGGCGCCGATGATGCCGATTTTGGGGCTAAGAATTGTCATCGATTGAGGGTTGGATTCAAGGTCGATGAAGGTCGCGGAGCAGGTGATTTTCTGCGATAATTAAGTGAATCAAGTATCGCATTAGATTTGGATTGCTTCGGTCATACTCGGTTCTTCGGGCGTTCGTGTACGTCGTCGTTATCGGGCGCGCGGAACGAGTTGGAGCACAAGGACGGTGAAGGCATGGG
>VXTA01000207.1 GCA_009837685.1 Chloroflexota bacterium
TGCGATGACGGCGGTGTTTGTTGCTGATGAGGGTTTGCCGTTGCCGGCGGGGGACGTGTTTTTGTGCGAGCCGACGATCCGTCATGCGACGAATAATCCGTCGAGCCGTCCGAGCAAGTTGCTGGCGATTCATCCGGTGCTGAATCCGCCTCCTCGGGTGATGGTGGATTAAATGAATTTTGCTGGGGGTGGAGGTGATTGACGCAACACCTTTAATCCGCCGATTATTAAAGCCGGTCCCATCACGAACATCACAAGGGCAATAGTCGCATTGCCGGCCGCGCCTACTTCGTGCCGCGTTGAATCTGCATTAGTTTGCAGAGTGAGTTGATTTGGGATGACGGCAAACGCCAAGTTCCTGTTCACATCGATTTCGCGGATCTGAGCACAGATCTTGATTTCATCTTCTTCTTGGACCGGTGCGCTATCGAACACTCGGATATTTGCCGGTGAGAAGATTTGGACGATTGAGTAGCTGTGGATTGGAATTGAATCGATAGGATCTGGCGTGATGCAGATTACTACTGGCGTTACGAATTGGTAGGAAGTCGCATCATTGTCGAAGCGCGATCTGCGTGAATGTGGCGAAGCGACGACAGTGAATATGTCAGAGACGGCGGCAAATTGCCGGGACGTTATTTCGGTGATCAACTCCGCTTCTGGCGAATATCTTTGTATTGAGAACTCCATCTGGTCACCCCAGAAGAGCGTTTTTGAGTCGGCTTGGATCTCAAAGCCCGGGAGTTCGGAATTATTTTTCAGGACTGTTGAACGTCCGTTTGATATTGAACCGGTGAATGGGGCAAAGCTCTGGTATCTGACTAAAGTATCTGTCAGTTTTACCCTCAGAGTAGCTGGCAAGCTGTCTTCTTTGTCGTTGAAAGCTCTTACGCGCATACGATAATTGATATCTGGTTTCAATCCGTAGATCCACGTGGATCGTTCGGTTGGGGGAAGAAACAGTGGGAAAGCCGGCGATTCTGGGTGCCAATCGACAGCGTAGGCAAGAATCTCGGAGCCGCCATCCCATCGAGGGTCATCCCAGTAGACCACTATGCCATTTTTGCCCTGTTCAGCGTCAAATTCTTCCGGCGGATCGGGATCGGAGTCGCGATTGTTACGTGGTCCTCTAGACGACGAATCTGGGGAGATGCCCGGGACTGTTGGTGTCGGTGAGGGATTCGGTGTTGGTGTACTTGTCGAAGTCAGCGGATCCGGGGCGGTTTCCACTGTATCGCTCCAAGTGACGCCATTGCCAATAGAGTTCTTTGGTTGAAGTGAGATTGTGTATTGAGTCGAACCTGAAAGACCCTTGATCGTGTGAGATGTAACAGTTCCACCCAGTTTTTCGACCATATCCTGTTTCGAATCCTCTGAGGAGCGACGCCATGTGAGTTCATACGAATCGACGGGGGCTTTAACCACGGAGTCATCATCTGGGGCATCCCACATTAGTCTGATGCTGTTGTGCGTCACATCGACTTTAGTCTTTGGTTTCTTAGGCACTTGAAAGACGAAACTGTCAGATTCAGTCACTGTTTGCCCGTTGTCGTATTCTGTCGAGATTTCGAATCTGTATGAGGTCGCTTCGATGTCTGGTATCACGTAAGAGGACGTAGAAGCCGGTAGGGACACGGACTTCTCTTGAGGTCCATTGGGTTCTGTAGACCAATACCAAGACAAATGGAAGCGAATCGGTTGCGCCGCGTCAATCATTCGAGCTTTCAATGCAATGACGACACCCTCCGATGTCAGTCCTGAGTAGCGCAAGGTTGGAGGAGGGGTCGGTGTTGCAGTTGGAGTCGCTGTCGGGGTGGGCGTCGGAGTCGGAGTTGGTGCAACACCATCGGTCTTTACAGACGTGCTGAATGCTTCGCCGTTGCCCAACCCGTTTTTCGCGAACAGCGATACATCGTAGCTAGTTCCCGACAACAGTCCATCAATGCGATACCCACGGACATCCGCGCTTAAGTCAACCGTTGTCCGGGTAGTTCCGACTTCACTCTTGCCCCATAACAGCTCGTATCCGTCAACCGGCCAATGTCTAAAGCCTGTATTTAGGATCGGATCTTTCCAACGCAACCTGATGCTAGTTTCTGTTGTCTCGATCGATTCGTCCTTTGGCTTTCTGGGAACGTTCAATTGCAACGCGATCTTTCCAACGTATCGTTCCTCGCCGCCGTAGATCGCGACCACGCGAATCTCATACTGTACGTCTGCCTCAGTGTCAGTAATCGTGTACTCGCTGGTAGACGGTTGTAATGTCACGACCGTTTCCGGAGTGTCATTCGTCTTATCTCTCCAACCGAATTCGTAACCTGTTGGTTCAGGAACACCGGTCTGCTCGAACATCCAACTTACTGTCAGATCATCCTCAACCAACCTTTCAAACGTGATCGTCAGCGTCACGGGGATTTGTGTAGGAGTTGGACTTGGCGTTGGAGTGTGAGTCGGCGTGGACGTTGGTGTAGGTGAAGGAGTCGGTGTGTTAGTGGACGTGGGTGTCGGGGACGACGTATGCGTTGGGATGGGAGTTGGTGTGTGAGTCGGGGTGGCTGTAGGTGTGTCAGTGACTGTCGGCGTCGGGGACGGAGTATGAGTCGGTGTAGGCGTGGCGGTTGCCGTGGACGTCGCAGTCGGCGTATCAGTTGGTGTAGGTGTCGAGGTGTTGGTGGCTGTCGGAGTCGGCGTATGCGTAGGTGTGTGAGTCGGAGTGAATGTCGAGGTAGGTGTTGGGGTATTGGTGGCTGTGGGCGAAGGAGTAGGCGTAGGCGTGGGTGAAGGAGTGGGGGTGGGTGTAATACAAGGGTTGAGTGCTGGTATTTGGATGTTGAGACCCGCGGATGGGGATACTGGCACAATGGCGTTGTCGTCTGCGAATCGCGCGTCAGCAGTAATGGTGTGCTGTTGCGCGTTGCATGTCTGACCTATGGTTTGGGTTGTCGTAAAGGTCTCGTCAGAATTATCGAACGATGCGACATGACATGTGACGACGCTTTGGACAGCGGTGCAATCGTCGGGAAGTTCACTGAAAGATACGCCATCGTCAAAGGTGATGTCGATACCGGGATCGGTTTCGAAGAGTCGTCGTTGGACTGTTACAGACCAGGACGCGGATGAAGTGGAGGTGTCGTAGATCGGATTTGCGAGAGTGATGCTGGGGCATCCAAGCTCTCGGTGTCTAACAAGGCGACGGCGATTAGATACCGTGATGTCTTGACCGTCAACTGATGCGCCTACGGTGACGCGCACCCGATTGTTGTCGCAGATGTGTTCGAGGGATGTCGAAAGAGTTATTTCGATGTCGTCGTTTGCGGTGACGTCACATTCCCAGCCAGTGGCTACGGCGGTGCAGTTGTTCGTTGTTTCGGTGATCGTTGTGCCGATGCTGGAGACGGCAGTGATCAATAAAGTTGCATCAGAACTGCTATTGTTGGACAGCTTCACATCCCAATTGCCGATATGCGTGTCGGGGACTCTCTTGGCGTCGACAACGTCGACTTCGAAATTCGAAGGATTTGCGGTAGAGCCACCCACGGCTCCGGTTGCATCGGTTTCTAAGGATTCGTTGTTTGTGGAAATTGCCCCAATGGAGATAGCGATCGAGGACGACACGACCAACGTCAGGGAAACGAACTGAAATAAGGGAGTTCGATGATTCGATTTCAAGACGCGATATCGTCGACTATCTTCTAGCGTCGACGTGGCACTCGCAACTCACCGCTCGAACCGCGCCTTCCGAGTTGATGACCAGCTTGTACCTGCCGTTGCAGACTGGCCCTACAGGCTGACATCTACTGCTTGTGAACGATGATAGGTACGGTTCGAGGTTAGCCTTCCGCGTTCACGGCTTGGATGATGGCGTGGATGTAGCCGTAGCAGTATGCGAAGCCGACTTGGCTGGCTTCGTCGCCGTCGATGCCGGGGACGTGGTCGGGCATGAGCATGTAAGGATAGTCCACCTCTTTGTAGGTGCGGGCGGCTTTGAGCATGTCGACGTCGCCCTCGTCGGGGAAGACTTCGACGAAGTCTAGGACGCCACCTTTGATGTTGCGGAAGTGGACGTTGAAGATCTTTTTCCTAGAGCCAAAGTAGCGGATGACGTCATAGATCTCTTCGCCCGGATTTTCGAGCATCTCGGAGACGGTTCCTTGGCAGAAGTTGAAGCCGTGGTAGGGGTTTTCGTGCATCGCCTCGAATTTCTTGAGACCTTCGACGGTACCCATGACGCGAGCCACGCCGCGGTATTCGTTGTCTTTTATGCCGGGGTCTTGCGGATGGCACGCCATTTGGACCTTGTACTCTTCTGCGACCGGGATGATTCGACCGAGGAAATAATCGATCCGCTCCCACATCGTGTCGTAATCGGCGGCGCCGCCTTCGAACTCTGGAAGGGATTGATCAAGGTCGGCGTATTTGAATGATGAGAGCCGAGCTCCGCCGCGTCCGTAGCGTTGTGGAGTTCGCAAGTGTCCGAGGATGGTGATGTTGTACAACAACCCTCTTAGTCCGGCTTGTGATGCCATGCGGATGATCTCGCAAAGGGAGTCCAACTCGCGTTCTTTCTCGTCGCTCGGACCGAGGAACAGGTATGTCATGTCGTTGCTGAACGCGTCTCTTGAGCCGAGGGGCGAATGTATGGTTTCGACTTCGATCCCGTACTTCGCGTATTTCTCTCGGTACGAAACCAGGAGATCGACGGTCCAATCGGTCCAATGCTCCCTGAGCGGCACATCAACGTGGTGCACACCTAACTGCGCGAGTTGTTTGATATCGGTGTCGTGTCGCGCTCCGTATTGGGTACCTACATACATTTCCGAACTTCCTTTGTGTGATTGCTCAACCGCGTGCGGTCTATGATATGCCGTAGCCTTCGGTTAGGAGAAAGACATGCCGCAGCACTATCTTGGGATCGACATCGGCACAACAGCCGTCAAAGCGCTGGTTGTGGATGAATCGGGCTCTGTAGTTGGCGATGCTGAGTCGCCACAAGAGCTATCGGTGCCGCAACCAGGATGGGTCGAGCAGAATCCGTCATACTGGTGGCAATGCACGATCGACGCGGTGCGTGCCGTTTGTGCGCAGGCTGGTGTGAGCGATGTCGCGGCGATTGGTCTTTCCGGTCAGATGCACAGCTCGGTGCTGTTGGATGAGGCGGACAACGTGCTGAGGCCGGCGATACTTTGGAACGACGTACGCACCACTGCTCAATGCCGATATATCACTGACAAGGTCGGCGATGCGGGTTTGCGTCGGATGGTGGGCAACCCGGCGCTCGAGGGCTTTACCTCGCCGAAGCTGTTGTGGGTGCGCGATGAGGAGCCGGATGTGTTCGATGAGGTTCGGACGCTTCTTCTGGCGAAGGACTACATCCGTCTACTGATGACTGGTGAGAAGGCGATGGAGCCGTCGGATGCTGCAGGGACCTTATTGTTCGACGTTGTAAACGGCTGTTGGTCGGAAGAGATGGTCCGGGCGTTGGAACTCGATGCGTCGATTCTGCCGTGGGTCGTTGGCCCGGCAAGCATCAGCGGCAGACTGACTTCGGACGCGGCGGATACGTTAGGCCTACGCGCGGGTACACCGGTAGTCGGGGGAGGCGCAGATAACGCCGCTGCGTCGGTTGGTTCCGGCGTGGTGGTTGAAGGGACGATGCAGTCCTCTATCGGAACATCCGGCGCCGTCGTTGCGCCCATCGGGCGGCCACGAGTGGACCCGGGTATGCGTATACATTCTTTCAACCACGCGGTCCCGGATATGTGGTACCTGATGGGAGTGGTGTTGTCAGCCGGTGCGGCGTTAGGTTGGTTCAGGCGAGTGTTGTTAGGGACTGACGGCGTTGGATAGGCGTATGAGGAGTTGATTGCCGAGGCAGATGCGGTGCCGGTGGGTGCAGAAGGGTTGACGTTCTTGCCCTATCTGACTGGAGAGCGGACGCCTCATGCTGACTCGAATGCGAGAGGCGTATTCGTGGGGCTGCATTCGGGACACGAGCGAGGACATATGGTGCGAGCGGTGTTGGAGGGAGTGACATTCGCGTTGAGGGACTCGCTTGAGTTGATGCGTGGTTTGGGTGTGGGTGCAACTGAGTCTGTAGCAGTTGGCGGAGGTGCTCGTAGTGCGATTTGGCGTCAGATGCAGGCTGACGTGCTAGGCGTGCCGGTGGTCACTGTGGGGCCGTCCGGGGGTGCGCCTTATGGAGCCGCGATCTTGGCGGCGGTGGGAGCTGGTTGTTTCACAACGGTCGAAGAGGCGTGTCAGGCTTGGATTCGTCCGCTCGATCGGATTTCACCGCGATCGGGGATCGCGGACGCTTATGGTGAGGCGTACGAGCGTTACCGCGGTCTCTACCCGAGATTGAAGGACCATTTCGCGGAGTTTGCGGGTTAGACTATTTCCCGATCATGTATTTCGATTGGCGACTCTTTGAACTCACTCGGGGTGTAAGACTCCGAATCGTATTTGCTGCGCTTTTGGGTCTGATCGCCGTTGGCGCAGGCGTATCC
>VXTA01000273.1 GCA_009837685.1 Chloroflexota bacterium
TTCATAATCAGTGTGTTTTCGCTTTGAGTTGACGTGTTGTGAGTCGTGAACTAGTTTTGAACAAGTGCGAAAACAGGCTTCATCCGGTCTAGCGGCAATTTGCGGCAAGAAAAAACGGGGCATTGGGGATTAAGAGGTGTACGGTGTTCTCACGCTCTGGTGGTTGCAACGAGGGCAGGTTTGAAACCTGCCCCTACCGTCTGGCCTATGCCCTGCGCTTTCGAAAATGGGGCTAGGAGGGGACGAGATGGGGTTTGGGGCGAGTCGGACTGCGCGAGGCGTGTTTTTGGCGATGTTTAGTTTGGCCGGCATTGTCGGGTTTCTCATTTGAGTGATTGGCGACGGTAGAGTTGTAGCGCACTCCCCTGCCCTGTACGCTCCTTCAGTCCTACGAAAGGGGCGTGTACTGGGTGGTTCGTGTTAGGGTTGCGGTGGACGTTTCGGGCTGATGGTTAGCTCTTGCGCTGTTGGCTAGAATCGGGTTAACGCAACAGTCGGTTTTTCAATGACTACTTCGCCGTCCAAGACGAGATCGAATGGTCGGACCAAGTGGCTCGATCTGCGGGTCAATGGTGTTGCGGTTCAGTGCGCGGATGGCGGACGGGTGCTAGATGCGGTAAATGATGCGGGTTTTGAGGTGCCGACTCTTTGCTATGACGAGCGGTTGGGAGCGCAAGGGACTTGTCGGATGTGTCTGGTCGAGGTTGAGGTGAATGGTCGGATTGAGCAGGTGGCGTCTTGCACTGCTTTTGCGGAGGAAGGGATGGATGTGGCGACGCATACGGATGAGATTAGGTCGTATCGGAAGACGTTGCTGGAGATGCTGCTGTCGGAGATGGCGTCGCCGAACAATAATCCTTATTCGAACAAGGTGGGGCCGACGGAGTTTGATCGTGCGGTTGAGGAGTATGAGGCGAAGTGGGACGCGTTGCCTCATTTGCGTCCTCGGGTAAAAGCTGAACACGACGAGAATCCGTTCATTCAGCGGGACTACGACTACTGCATCGCGTGTTACCGGTGCACAAATATCTGCAGCGACTGGGAGCAGGCGGCGGCGATCACGGTTGATGGTCGGGGTCAGGATTCGAGCATCTTCACATTTTTCGGCAATGAGTTGATCGATTCTCCGTGCACTTTCTGCGGGCAGTGCATCAACACCTGCCCTACCGGCGCGCTGACAGACCGGAAGGTTGTTAGTCAGGACATATCGGCAGAGGACGTTGATCGGACGCAGTCCGTGTGTCCGTACTGCGGTGTGGGATGTGGTATCGAGATATTGACGCACGACGGGGAGATCATCGGTGCGGAGCCGGACTTTACAGCGGCGAGTCGTGGATCGCTTTGTGTGAAGGGTCAGTTCGCGTCTTGGGAGTTTGTGAGGAGCGAGGACCGGTTACGCCATCCGCTCATCAAGCAGGCGGACGGAAATTTCCGCAAGGCATCTTGGGAAGAGGCGCTGGATCTGGTTTCGTCTAAGTTCAAGAATGCGATCGCGGATGAGGGTCCGGATTCCGTAGTTTGCTGGGCATCGGCTCGCGTGGTTACCGAGGCGAACTATCTGATGCAGAAATTCGCTCGTGTGGCTATCGGGACGAACAACATCGATAACTGTTCTCGTACTTGACACGCTCCGACGGTCGCCGGTCTGGCGGTCATGGTGGGAAGAGGAGCGATGTCGAACTCGATCGAGGAGTTGGCGGGCACCGACTTCCTGCTGGTTACGGGCTCGAACACTACAGAGGCGCATCCGGTCATATCGCTGCGGATGAAGCGCGCGGTGAAGAACGGTGCGAAGTTGGTAGTAGTTGACCCTCGCAAGATCGAGCTTACGAACTGGGCGACGCGGCATGTTCAGATCAAAGTCGGAACCGACATCCCGTTCTACAACGCGGTTGCCAACGTGATCATCAACGAGGGTTTGCATGATCCGGAGTTCGTGGAGCATCGGACTGAGGGATTCGAGACTTTCGCTAGACACGTTCAGATGTACACACCGGAGTATTCAGCGGAGATCTGCGGAGTAACCTCAGAGGAGATTATCGATACGGCACGGGAGTTTGCGGCGGCGGCGCCGAAGGCTGCCATTTGCTACACGCTTGGTATCACTGAGCACTCGTGCGGCTCACATAATGTTCAATCGTTGGGGAATCTGGGACTGTTGTGCGGGACGCTTGGAGTACCGAACGCGGGAGTGAACCCGCTTCGTGGGCAGAATAATGTTCAGGGAGCCGGTGACGCGGGTTGTATCCCGACCGATCTGCCGGGATATCAGAAGGTAGAGCGTCCGGGGATTCGTGAGCAGTTCGAAGAGGCGTGGGGCGAACCGTTGCCGAAGCGTCGGGGTATCACGAAGATCACGGCGATGGAGCAGATGATTAAGGGACGAGTGAAAGCGGTGTACGTGATGGGAGAGAACACGATCGTGTCAGACCCGCACGCCAACCACGCTGAACATGCACTGAGGTCGGTCGATTTCCTCGTGGTACAGGACATCTTCCTGACGGAGACGGCGCAGCTGGCGGATGTGGTTCTGCCAGCAGGGGCATTTGCGGAGTCGGACGGGACGTTTGCGAATAGTGAGCGTCGGGTGCAGCGGGTACGCCCTGCTGTTGCGCCGCCGGGCGAGGCGAAGACGGATGTTGAGATTCTGTTGACGCTGTTCGAGCAGATGGGCAAGCCGCAGGGTATGAAGACGGCGACGGATGTTTTCAACGAGATGCGGAGCGTAACACCGATCTATGGTGGGATTTCACACGAGCGGTTGGAACGTGACGGAGGGATTCAGTGGCCGTGTGGGGATGAGGACGATCCGGGAACTGAGTACCTGCACGGCGATGAGTTTTCGACGGGTTTCCCGGGTTTCTTCGCTCCGGTGGACCACATACCGCCGGCTGAGGAGCCGGACGATGAGTATCCGTGGATGCTGACTACGGGTAGGCGGCGTTCGACATATCACACTGGGACGCAGACGGGACAGGCATCGGGCTTCCAATTGTTGGTGCCGCACGAGATGTTGGAGATCAACCCACGAGATGCGGAGGAGATGGGGTTGGAGGACGGCGATTTGCTGGATGTTGCGTCTAGACGTGGGCAGGTAACGGTGGCGGCGCGGTTGACGGAGCGGTCGCCGCGGGGGCTGCTGTTTATGTCGTTCGCATTTCCGGAGTTCACTCGGACGAACGATGTGACCTCAGACGCTTACGACTTCATCACGGAGACTCCGGAGTTCAAGGCGTGTGCGGTGAAGATATCGAAGTCGGCGCAGCAGGACGAGGAGTTCAGGCAGGCGCAGCGTCGGATACGGCTGGCAGGTGAGGTTAAGCAGCCGACGGAGTTGATGCCGGGTGTGAATGGGCATCGGAATGGCCACGGCCATTCATAGGTAGCGGTGGGAACGGGTCTCTGAGTTGGTTTTTGATTTCTAGACATTGAAGCTTACTCACTACTCGAAAGACGCGGTCATGGATTTAGGTCGTTTTTCGACTACTCTAGATAATGAACACAAGCCTGGTGGGCTTTGGTTGAGCGACGACAGCGACTACGGGTGGTATGCGTTTGTAACCGATAGATGGAATTCCGGTAGTCCAGAATGGGCTGATGGTTTGGAAACTTGGAGATTCCGATTCGAATTCACGCTGAAACCAGAGGCATTGAGGTCCGTTCTTATATTGGCAACTAAGCAGGATTTAAGGGATTTCACTAAAGCATATGGAGAATCCGAACCTCGACCGTGCCAAGTTGAGGATCAGCCTGGCTTTGGTATTCATATCGATTGGCACCGAGTCAAACGCGACTACATGGGGATACTGATAAGCCCATATCAACCCGACCTGTCGCACAGGAGTGATATTGAACCTCTTCATTGGTATCGGTTTGACTGTGCGAGCGGGTGTTTTTGGGATACGTCTTGCCTGTTGACCGTCCAGACATAAAACCCGGGTTTGCTCTGTCGAGTTGGAGGAGATCAGACGGGCGTTTGCCTTGGGTGCATTCTTGATGCCCAGAATGCGGGGTCGCCGGCTTTGGGGTGGGTTACGTGTTCGACGATGGAGCGGGGTTGATGGTTGAGTGCGTAGTTGCCCAGGTTGTCTAGAACCCAGCTGGTTGTGGCTCGAGGTCTGCGCGAAGCCGATGCGCTACCAAGATCGGAGGGCATCTCGCGGTAGTCTATGTTCCGCTCTTGGTACTCGTTCAACGTCTTTATAGCCTCACGGTCAACGACTTTTTCGCCCGACATATTTATAACGGTGGCACCGATTGTGAGAAGACCCAATTCACGGCGAGATAGCAATGGATCCGAAGTGGGGCCGTGATGGACAGCGACAAATACGATATCGCTTTGAGACATGAGCAGATCGAGCGAGGATCGGCGCGCCCCAACGCTCTGGAATGACATCTGCTTTGGTGTCCGAATGTCGTTCACCCAGATTTTCGCTCCCAATTCGTTCAACTGTTTGCCGAGTTCGTACCCCAACGATCCGAAACCGATGATTCCGGCGACATTCGGGCCTTTTTGCCGGGTTCTGGATGATCGGCGTGCGATTTCGCGCCACTGGTCGATTGCCCAGTCGGCCGGATCGTGAACCAACAGCGAAGAGGCGTTGGCCACAGTCAGACCGTCGCCGGTCATGTTTGGTGTGCCAGAGCCGCAGTCTATGAGTTGCAGGTATTTCACAGAATCGGGGAGGCGACCGATTTCGTTTGATTGGGTTTCGCTATCGGTGACAACGACCTCAGCGTCGTCAATGTTGTCTGTCAGGTCGTAATTGCCTAGATGAAGATTGCTGGCGGCCTGCAGAGCGTTTTCGAGGGCGGAGCGAATTGCCGGACGGCGCGGCAAAGCGATGTGGATTTTGTGTCGGTCTTGCATCCGTAGTTCTAAACTATGCCTTCAGGAGTCCTAGATGCTGTCCGCCAAATTGTCGCATATCGATTTGCGCTGTCCGTTGTTTATTCCGGGCAACCGAGCAGACATGCTCGGGAAGGCGGGACGTTACTCGCCGTCGGCTTATATCCCTGATATGGAGGACTCGGTTCCGATGGCGAATAAGGCAGAGGCTCGTGCGGTTACGGCTGACGCTCTGCCCTCCTTGTTTGAATTGGGAAAGCCGGTTGTGCCGCGGGTTAATTCGCTTTTGACTGGATTGACTGAGGATGATCTCGAAGCGGTTGTTGGTCGGCATATCGTTGCGATCAGCATCGGGAAGATACGATCATCCGACGATATCGCGTTAGTTGATGGTATGTTGTCGGAGTTGGAGCGGCTTAGAGGTCTGGAAGTAGGGACTATCGGGATGCTGCCGTGGTTAGAGACGGCAAGCGCGATCGTGAAGGCGTTTGAGATCTGTAACGCGTCGGAGCGCGTTAGATGGGTTGCTTTTGGTGCTGAGGACTACAGCGCGGATATGGGGATAAGTCGTGCGGTTGATGCCGAAGGTGGGAACATGGGGACTGTGGACGAGTATGGCGAGGCTTCGCTGCTTTACGCGCGATCTGCTGTGGCCGTAGCGGCACGCGCTGCGGATGTTCAGGCGCTGGACACGCCGTACGTGAAGTTCCGCGATCCTGACGGGCTTAGGAGTGAGGCGGGTTTGGCTCGGCGGTTGGGATACAGCGGTAAATTCGCGATCCATCCTGCTCAGGTCGAGGTGATTGAGAGAATTTTTTCGCCTACCGATGCGGAGATCGATCGCGCACGACGGGTGCTCGAAGCCGCGCGCGTCGCAGAACTTGAGGGACGTGGGAGCGTTTCACTGGATGGTGAGATGGTTGATGCGCCAGTTGTGGCGCGGGCGCGGAACTTGCTGGAACGGGCGAACATTGATCTCGATGATTGATTGAACGTAAGACAATGGATTCAGTGCAAGACTGAGGAGAAGTCACATGAGCGATAACGGGACGCAGGCATTTGGACGGTTTTTCGAGGATTTCGAGGTAGGTGATGTGTATCGGAACTGGCCGGGGCGGACGATTTCAGAGGCGGATGACACATGGTTTTCGCTGTTGACCCAGAACCAGAATCCGATCCATATCGATGCGAACTACGCCGCCGAGCATACTGAGCATCGGAAGTGTCTGGTGAATGGCATCTTAGTGTTCGCGATCGTGATTGGTCAGTGTGTTCCCAGTGTGTCGGGTCGAGCGATTGCGGCGTTGGAGTATGAGAAGGTCACGCACGAAGGTCCGACTTTTCACGGCGACACGATCTACTCGGAGGCACACGTTCTCGACAAGTGGGAGACGTCGAAGGGGGATCGTGGTGTCGTTCAGCTTGATTGTTTCGGGTATAACCAGCGGAATGAGCGTGTGCTGTCGGTTAGGCGCACGGTGCTGATACCGAAGCGCAATCATCCGACTATGGGTGAACACGCGGAGTTTTATCCGGCGGTTGGTTAGATGTCCGTAGCGGAAATGGTGATTATGCTTTTTGCGCACTCATTCGGTTGCTGCCAGCAACCTAGTTCTTCGAATGGGCGATTTTTACATATTTCGCCAGTTTGATG
>VXTA01000078.1 GCA_009837685.1 Chloroflexota bacterium
CTACGATCCAGGACAACGCCCTGCGGAACGTTTTGAGCCCCGGCTCCTCCTGAGCGCCGAGTATCGAGTAAGCGTTGGCACGCTTCTTAAACATCTCGGTGTAATCGAACGGTTGCGGATCGTTGCTGTCAGGTAAACCGAAAAGAACGCACAAACCCTCGTCGGCGACTAAATGGAAGGCGTTGCTCAACGTAGGAGTTGACCCGACCGCTTCGATAACGATGTCTGCGCCTTTGCCATCGGTCAGATCGTAAACTGCGTCCTTTGCCGCGTCGCCAGTCACGTCAACCGTCTCATCAGCACCGTATCTGGTTGATAGGTTGCGTCTGCTATCAACTGGCTCAATAGCGATAATCCGCGATGCACCGCGATGCTTTAGGACCGTATCCCAAAACAACCCCGCGCTTCCCTGCCCCAGCACCGCGCACGTCTTGCCCTCCAACGACTCCGGCAACCGCCGCGTGGCAAAGATCACCGTCCCCAACTGCTGCGTCATCAACACGTGCTCAACCGGCGCACCAGATGGCATCTTCAGCATGTGCGCGGCATCGACAGCCTGATACTCAGCAAAACACTTCGCGTACCAGATGTGCGGCACCGTTAGTACCAAATCGCCCGGTTCGAGGATGTCGATACCTTCACCGCCCGGGTATCGCTTAGGCGGTTCCTCGACAATGCCGACGCCTTCGTGTCCGGGATGCCCGGGCGGTGCCGGATACTCCGGCATCTGCCAACCTTTGCCCACCATGTGCAGGTCGGATCCGCACAGCGATGCCATCTCCGTCTTCACGACGGCATCGGTCTCAAGCGGTTCCGGATCAGGAGCATCGGCGACAAATCGGATGTCGTCAACACCGAACGATTGGGCTGCTCTCATCAACGCTTCCTTGTGTGATTAATGAGTGAACGCGTGGCCACACTATCTAGTTGTACTCCGCTAACTCGTCGCCGTGAGCTTCCCACATCTCGTCGAACATTGAGCGGATCTGCTCGAGCGAAAGGATCGCGCCAGTCAGAGGATCGAGTGCCACGGCATGGAACGCAGCTTCTCTGGACCGCTCCAACACCGCGATGACGCCCATCTCCTGCACTGCGACATTCGCTCGCGACAGCGAGGCGCACTGCGGCGGAAGCTCCCCAACCGGCATCGGGTGGAATCCGAGTTCGTCGATGAGTATTGGCACCTCGACGCACGATCCATATGGCAGGTTATCGATCAGACCATCATTCGGCACGTTGCCATTAATGACGATCTTGTCGCCCGTCTCCATCGCCTCCATGATGCGGCAAGCATATTCATCCGAGCGGCTCGGTCCGATCGGGTCGTTTGAATGCGCGTCATGCTCAAGCTGCGTCATGTGATCGTCGACCCGTTTCACACGCCGCTGAAGATCCTGTCGTATCTCGTTCAGTCGAAACTCATCCATTACCGCATCATCGGTCCGGAAATATGGCACATATTCCGACATGTGCCTTGTTGACTCGGTCACGAAATATCCGAAATGCTTCATCACCTCGAAACGCACCGTGTCGAGCGCGAAAACCTCAGGATTGTTCATAGCATCCCGCAAAGCCGGGTAAGCATCCTCACCCTTTCGCTCGAACCGCATGAACCAAGCCAGATGGTTGATGCCCGCAACCCACGCCGAAACCTCGTTCCTCGGCACACCGATGTAGTCCGCCAAATCCTGTGTCGTCCGCTGAACGCTGTGGCATAGACCGATAGTCGGCACATCCGTCTCCGTCGTAATGCCCCAACACGCCATCGCCATCGGATTGGTGTAGTTCAACAGCGTCGCATTCGGAGCCACATCGTCAATATCCTGCGCCATATCTATCAACACTGGCACCGTCCGCAAAGCCTTGAACACGCCGCCCGGACCTACTGTATCGCCGACCGCCTGATCGATCCCATACTTGCGCGGAATATCGATGTCCCGCTCGATAGTGTCACCAACCCGGATCGTCGTCAACACATAGTCGGCATCAACGAGTGACTTCCTACGATCTGTCGTAGTATCGATGCGAGCCTCAGAACCAACTTCGGCGAACAGTTTCTTGGCGAAGTCACCGATAACTTGCAACCGCTCCTCATCGATATCCATCAACGAGATGTGCGAATCTTTCAGCGACGGCGTGCAAGCGACATCCTGCAGGAGACGACGTGCAAAGACGACGCTCCCAGCTCCGATCAGCGATATTTTGGGCGGCATACGGCGTGAATTTTCCTCCCAGAGGCAACCGCGTACAAAGTTTCGACGCAATGTTAACGCAAGGCGGATGCTGAAAGAATGGTCACCTTCTCCTCGCGTACAGAGCCACAAGAGCTGCGCGTACATCCCTTTCGCAAAACGAAGAAGACGCGGAAGCGACAGCATTGGATACCCCTCCACCCCTAACTACTGGGGGAGGCATACGGGTGCCGTTGTTATTGCGCTATGCAGGCGGCTTCCACAAGAATCGCATGGACGTCTCCAGGCAATTCGATACGAGCGGCTTCTAATGCTTGGAATGCCGGGATGAGCGCAAACATCTTTGTCTGATCGAGTGGTTCGTTAGCAGGTTCAGCCTCCGCGATCTCTTTCACGCCTTCAAAAAAGCCGAGTTGTGCATTGTGCCAATCGACAAGGATGTCGGGCGGCATCAAGGCGATGAACAGGTCGATGATGAGATTGACGCCTTCTGCTGTCTCGCCATAGGTAACTCCTTCGGGCGGTGCCGCCGCTTGCTGTCCAAGACCTGCGCATCCAGTCGCGTACACCTCAACTTCGGTCAGCACGTCGGCCGGAGTCTTTGCGATAGGTTCGGGCTCTTCTACAGGAAGCGTGTCCTCCTCAGTCGGTTGCTCAACATCGACGAGGTTACCGGTGCATCCCGCGGCGACGATTCTGTCCATCAACTCTTGGGAGATCTGAATGCTCATCAACGCCTCAAAGTTTGCGAACATGACTTCGATCAGGATCTCGGGATTAAACGGCTGGTCTGCCGGCTGCTGGTCCAGCGCATCCCGCATCGACGTCCATACGTCAAGCTGGACGTTGTGCCAGTCAGCGATTTCTGGCGGTGGGTTCAACTCGCTGAAGAGCATATGGAAGTTGCCAATTATCTCGGAGAGTTGGCCATTGGTTATGCCGGGTGGCACCCCAGTCGAGGCGAACGGGCCTATAGTTGACGCGCAGGTCTCAATGTATTCGTCGACCGTCATACCTGCTTCAGCAGGTGGCGGCACCGGAGTCGCGGTAGGCGTAGGATCGACAACTGGTGTCGGCGTGGGTGGTTCAGGCGTTGGTGGAGGTACCGGAGTGTTCGTCGGTTCGGGTTCTGGAGTGTCGGTGGGTTCGGGTTCTGGAGTGTCGGTAGGCTCTGGTTCAGGAGTATCCGTCGGTACGGGTTTAGGTGTGTTCGTCGGTATCGGGACTGGCGTATCGGTGGCAGTAGGCACCGGTGCTGGCGTGTCCGTAGGTTCGGGGAGCGCTGTATTGGTTGATGTCGGCGCCTGCGTTGGAATAGAGGTCGCCGTCGGTTCGTCGCCGCCTTGGCACGCGTACACCGCCATCAGTGCTGAAACGGCCACTATCAACCACGCAAACATCAACGATTTCCGAATGGACACAGCCGCCAACTCCGAATCTAATCAAGTTCTTTCGCATTGAAGCGATGGCATCTGGCGGATCAACGCGCCGCCGTGCCTTTTCGCGCTAGTGTACGTTGCGACGTGAAGTCGTATCAATCAAATTCAACGCGCTTGACAGGCGGACCGACAGGCGCGGAAAACCGTCCAACTTCACTTATCTCAGTGGAAAACCACCATCTTCAGTTCGGTCATCTCGTCGATGGCGTATGGCGGCCCCTCTTTGCCGAAACCGCTGTCCTTCAATCCGCCGTACGGCATCATGTCAGCGCGGAACTGCGTGCCGGAGTTGATGTTCAAGTTGCCAGCCTCGGCTTCGAGAGCGAAGCGCATGGCGTGATCGACGTTCTGCGTGAAGATCGCCGCTGCGAGACCGAAGTTGCTGTCGTTCGCCAATTCGATCGCCTGATCGATGTCCTCCGCCGGAGTTATCGCCACCGCCGGACCGAAAACCTCTTCGCGCGAAATCCGCATATCAGGGTCAACATCGGCGAGGATGGTGGGTGCCATGATCGCCCCATTGCGGGTACCCCCTGAAACCAGGTTTGCACCGCCTTCGACCGCTTCATTGACCCAACTCTCGACTCTCGCCGCGTCGGTCTCGCGCACCAGCGGTCCCATGTTCATCGCGTCCTGCTTGGGATCACCTACCGCCAGTGCCTCCACTTGCGGCTTCAACGCATCAATGTAGTCACCATAAGCAGATTCTTGGACAATCACACGCTGGGTAGAGATGCAGACCTGTCCCGCATTCGCGTAACCGCTCTGCGCAGTTGCCGCCGCCACCTTATCCATGTCCGCGTCTGGCATCACGATCAGGGGCGAGTTCGAGCCTAGCTCCATCGTCACCTTCTTCAACCCTGCCATCTTGGTTATCCGCTCGCCGATTTCACGCGAGCCGGTAAAAGTGACTTTACGAACATTCGGTTGCGACACCAGTGCATCGCCGATTGTTCGACCCGAACCAGTGATGCATTGAATGGCCATGTCAGGTACTCCGGCCTCAAGCAGAATCTCGGTCAGCTTCAACGCCGATAGAGGCGTATCCGACGCGGGCTTGATGATCACCGAGTTACCCGCCGCTATCGCAGGACCGACCTTGTGAGCAACCAGGTTGAGAGGGAAGTTGAACGGTGCGATGGCAGCGACGATGCCTACCGGCACCCGCACCGTGAAGCCGAATTTGCCCGCGTTGCCCGGCGATGCGTCGAGCGGGATTGTCTCGCCGCGCAACCGCTTCGCCTCTTCTGCCGACCACGTCATCGTCTGCACTGCACGGTCGACTTCCAACCTACCCTCCGAGATGACCTTGCCCTCTTCGCGAGTGATGGTCTGCCCGAGGTCTTCTTTACGATCAATCATGATCTCGACAGCGCGAGTGAGAATCTCGTAACGGTCCATCCCCGTTAGCGCGGCCATCTGTTCTCTGCCCTCTTCCGCGGCGCGTGCGGAGAGCACGACATCCTCGACCGATGCCGCGGGTACGGTGTCGAACGCTTCGCCTACGAAAGGATCGATAACATCCATACGGTGGTCTCGATCCACCCATTCGCCAGCTAAATACATCTTCATTTTGGGACCTCTGTTTGATTTGGATTCCCGCCCACGCGGGAATGACGTTGGTTTTGCGCTTGCGCGTAGGTTAACACTCGCGGACAGAAAGCAGAAATGCAGTTCATCCATTGAAGCGATACGATAAACTTCGCACAGCGCTTAATGATGTGGATTCTGACCATGCCGCGAGTGATCAGACCACGCACACAAGGGAGTTGGTTCGAATGTCAGGCCCCTTTGAAATCTACGCAGACGAGTTCAGTCAGATACTCGGCAGTTCTCCAGAACTAACGTTGCTTTCGAGCGACCTCGTGTTCGCCGAGGGCGTCTGTTGGCTGCCATCTCGAAACTACGTCATCGTCAGCGACTTCCCGAACAACCGCATCATGAAATGGGACGAGACGTCCGGCATGGACATCTTTCGCCAACCTTCTGACTGTGCCAACGGCAACACGGTCGATGCCGAAGGACTCGTGCTCTCGTGCCTGACACGTGGCCGGACCGTCGTCCGCCTTGAGCACGACGGCACCTTGGCACCGGTTGCAGATAGTTACATGGGCGGCAAACTGACATCTCCGAATGACGTTGTCGTCAAATCCGACGGTTCGATCTGGTTCACCGACCCGGACTACTGCTTCCTGCACCCAGAATTCGGGCACGGCGACACGCCGGAGCAGGATCGCACCCGCGTGTTTCGCGTCGATGCCGACACTTTGGCGATCACGGTTGTGTCGGAAGATTTCGACAAACCGAACGGCATCGCGTTCTCCCCAGACGAATCGGTCCTATACATCGGAGACACCGGCCGGACTCACGGCGAGTTCCGCAACCACCGCGTCATGCGCTTCGACGTCACACCCGGCGGCGCATCTATCGTCAACCCGACGGTCTTTGCCGATATCGAACCCGGCGTACCCGATGGTTTCCGATGCGACACTCACGGCAACCTCTACGTCTCCGCTGGCGATGGCATCCAAGTCTTCAACCCCGACGGCAACATGATCGGCAAGATCCTCACACCCGAAGTCGCTGCCAACTGTTCCTTCGGCATGTCCGACCGCCAACGCCTATTCATCGGCGCAACATCCTCCCTGTGGTCAATCGACCTCAACGCGCAAGGAGCATAGCGCCCGTCATTCCGGCGAAAGCCGGAATCCAGAAGGGCGGGACACAGCGCACATTCCCCTCTCCCTCGATGGGAGAGGGTTAGGGTGAGGGTGAAACGATGAAGCACATCAAAGCCATCGTCTTCGATTTCGACGGACTAATCCTAGACAC
>VXTA01000085.1:0-1885 GCA_009837685.1 Chloroflexota bacterium
ACTTTGCGATGGTGCGGGTCGAGGATGTTTTGGCGATGGCCTGGGCTGTTGAGGAAGCGGTCCATCGCGAAGTCGATTTGTTCTCTTGGTGTTTCTAGGTCGTAGTTGCTCAGATCCTCGGGGCAAAAGTCGATGGCGAAGACGTTTTCGGAGGAGTATTGTTCGCCGCCGGCGATGGTGTAGCGCATGTAGGGTTTGAGGCCGTCAGCGTCCCAGTGGCCGCGGGTGCAGGCATCCCGTGACTGTTCGGCGTGGGATTGCGCGGCGGTGTTGGTGTCGAGGCTCAGCTCGTTGAGGCCGGCGTCGGAGCGGGCGTCGTTGATGAGAGTGAGGGCGTGATCGACGAGGGTGGCGTGTTCGGATTGGGTTAGGGCGAGCCCCCTTTGTCCTTCGGACATTTCCCCCGCGAGCGGGGGAAACCTTGGGTTTTCAGTTGGAGCACAGGCTACCAAGATAAAGAGCGCGATAGTCAGAAACGGTACCAGGATCGTGCTTTTTGGCGGAGTGATCAGTCGGAAGTGCGGCGTTGTTCGTTGGAGTTGCGGCGGAGGTTGGCGGGGTTGATGCGTTGAAGGACTGATGGTCGCCATCTTGGCCTCGGTCGTTGTTCAGAGGTCACGACTGCTTCCATTCGTTGGATGTTTTGGGACACCGTGCGACCCAGGTGTCCAGCGAGGCGAGTGGGGTCGACGGCTTGAGGAACGAATTTCCTGAGTCGGCGCGGTCTGAAGAATCCGGCACCGGCGATGACCCAGCGTTTGATCCAGAACATCCAGGCGACCAACGCTGCGGCGAAGACGCTGACGCCAACTACTATGTGATAGCCCCACCTCAACTCAAGGCCGGGCATGTTTTGGAAGTTCATGCCGAAGAGTCCAGCGATCAGACCTAGGGGCAGGAATATGGTGGCGACGATCGACAGGACTTTCATGATTTCGTTCTGGCGATTGGCAACGACCGAGAGGTAGGTGGCGAGCGACGTGTCGGCGCGCTCTCTGATGGAGTCGTTGGATGCTTGGACGCGCGCCAAGTCGTCAGCGAGGTCGCGGAAATAGAGATCGACGCCTTGTCCGATGAGATTGAATTCCCTGCGACCTAGACGATTCAAAACCTCACGTTGAGGGGCGAGGGCGCGGTTGAGGCTGAGGCAAGAGCGTTTGAGCGCCATCAATGCGATCAATGCCGACTGATCGGGATCGGTGAGCACCTGTTCCTCGATGGCGTCTGCCCGGTCTACCATTCGCTCCAAAGTCGGAAGGATGGCTTGGACAAGGGAGTCGAAGAGGGCGTGAGCGAAGAAGGCGGGGCCTTTCATCATGGGGCGACCGTCGATTTCGACGAGTTGGTTGACGGCTTCGACGCTCGGCATCTCCGCGTTGTGGACGGTGACGACGAAGTTCTGGCCGATGAACATGCCGATGTCGGTGGTCTGGACGACTTCGGTCTCGGCGGTGTAGTCGACGCTACGTGCGTTTACGAAGATGTAGTCGCCGAAGTCCTCAACGCGGGCGGGTCGGATGACGGGGTTTATGGCGCCGTCGACGACAAGCGGGTGGAACTGGAACTCGTTGAGTAGCAGCTCGCGCTCGTCGTCTCCGGGATCGAGGAAATCCAACCACAGGAGGCCGGTTTCGGACTTGTGTGCGGTCTGGACGGCTTCAGCGTCGATGTTGCGGTGGATCTGGTTGTCGGCATCGAGGTAGTGGGCGATCAATGACATTGATTGACCTCCAAAGGACGGTGTCGGGCCTAAGACCGATGACGAGTCGGTTTGTCGTCTCGGATCATAAGACGATGATGTCGAACGCCGACGAACGGTCGTACAACTATTATCCACCACAAGATGTTTTGGGTGGCAGTTGTGTGGGAGGTTAGGGTGTGGGGG
>VXTA01000085.1:1895-3359 GCA_009837685.1 Chloroflexota bacterium
AAGGACGGTGTCGGGCCTAAGGCCGATGACGAGTCGGGTTGTCGTCTCGGATCATAAGACGATGATGTTGAACGCCGACCGAAGCCGGCGAACGGCCGTACAACTATTATCCACGAGATGTTTGGGGTGGTAGTTGCGCGGGTGGTTAGGGTGTGGGGGGAGTAGGGCGAGATGGAGAAGGAGTATTCGGAGATGTTACAGCGATCGAAGCTCGGAAATCACATTTTCCAATCGCTCTGCAAGCACATCGGCATGTTGCATAGCGGCTTGATAATCGACAGACCATGCGGAGATACCATCGACTTGGGCATCGGTCGTGAATTCGTCTTGTTCGAATTGATATACCCACTTTTCGATGGCATCACGCAACTTACCTTCGGGCGGTTCGTCGTAATGGAGTATCGCTGCGCCGAAATGGAAAGATCTGGCTTTGAACCATCCATCGCCAGATGACGGTGGATAGAGCCATGCTAGGGTAATCGGCGGGTTCCATAGTTCACGTCGCACTCGAACTCGGATACTGACTGCGCTCTGGCGCCACCTAAGCCTGCCACCAAATTTTTGAGCCGCTTCTAAGAGCCGTTCCGCAGCGTTTCGCGTCGGAATATCAGCGAAATCCGCCAAGAAAGATTCGCGTGAAAGTCGTGAAGAACTGCTTTGACTGGAGTCTGCAATCCTTCCGATTACCCGGGGAACCAAGGTCTGCGATTGTTGGCCTTTGAACTGCTTGATCTCTACCGCGAGGACCTCGATGTCGGGCATCTTTTCGTTGAGAAACATGATGATACGCTCGAGTTCGTCAGGTATCTCATCGGCTACGAAGAGGAGACGCATTCGTTTAGCGGCTAGGTTAGTGACTACATCTTTCCAAAAGCCATCAGCATCCGGTTCGTCATCGGTATCCAGCAACTTTCTGAGAGTTTGATTGGAATCAACCCTATTTTCAGACGCGGTTTCTTCAAACGTCTGGCGCAGTTCATCTGCAGTCCAGGTTTGCGACGCGTTTGCGGCGTAATCGAGCATCTGACCGACGACTGTACGGCGGATTTCTGAGTTAGATCCCCGTTTGACCTCGACGAGAGTCGGTACCGCATCTTGATCAACGATCAAGTGGTCAACAGACCATCGAGCTCTAGATTCAGACGACTCGGCTATGCCTTTTTCGCGAGTTATCAGGAGCCAGCGGCGAGGATCGCCTGGCCGTATCTGTTCGCCATCGAGCAACTCGGGGTGTTCGGCGATTAAGGCCTGCAACTCTTCTTCGGTCGAAAATCGCTCCTCTACGAGCGGATCTAAGGAGCCGTTTCCGGTTCTGTTGTAGATGCGTTCAGCCATGTTGTGCTTGCTATCCTGCCCTCGCCGCGCTGCCCCTCTGGATTCCGGCTTTCGCCGGAATGACGGGGTTTCCCCGCCATCCCGGGAATACCCCGCTCACTTCGCTTCGCGGACCCCCAGTTAATCTCC
>VXTA01000085.1:3369-5238 GCA_009837685.1 Chloroflexota bacterium
GGCGAACCACGAGGGGACTACTACGCAGCCGTCGTCGTCGCCGACGATTACGTCGCCGGGGCGCACTAGGGCGCCGCCGCATTGGATGTCGCAGTTTTCGTATGCGGGGTCGGCCCAGGGGCGTCCGCCGTAGGGGGAGCGCTCTTGGGCATAGACTGCGAAGCCGTAGTCTTCATCTTCTAGGACGCCGAGGTCGCGGATCGCGCCGTCGGTGACGAGTCCGTCGGCTTTGTTCATCTTGAGTTGGAGGAGCTTGACGTCGCCGGCTACGGCGGCCCATTGCTTGCCCATGAGGTCAGCTACCAGGACGTCGCCAGGTCCGCAGCGCGCCATGGCCTGATATTCGGGGGAGTCTTCGCCGCGCTTGGTCTCGACATCGAGGTCTGGACGTGGCGGTAGAAAGCGGAGAGTTCGGGCGCGTGCGGCGAGGCGAGTGCCGGGGGTGAAGTTGCGGACGCCTTCCATGAAGGGGAGGAGGACTCCGGCTACGTTTGCGACGGCGGCCCAGGTGGTGGCGACGGGTAGTTTGCGGAAGCGGTCAAGAATGTCGTCGGAGACGTCGACGGGTGTGAAGGATCGATCAGCCATTGGGTTGGAGCCTTTCGTGGTAGTAAATGTGCTATCGGTTGTTGGCTTTGATGATGTTAATGCACGGGGGAACTAGGATGCGAAGGAGTAGGAATGATGGGTGGTGGGATGTTCACAAGCAGCAATTACGAGTGGTGTCATTCTGAACGAAGCGTAGCGAAGTGAAGAATCCAATTAGCCGGCACTGGCGCCATGAGGTTAGATTCCTCGCTACCGTCGGAATGACGTACATAATGCTTGGAATTGCGTGTTCGCCATCAGCTGTCGAATCGGACTAGACGTAAGGGTTTCGACGGATTGGGGAGTCCTTCGAGTTCTTATAACCTCTGTTCGGGTTCAGATCACCCCATTCCACGAGAAGCTGCCGCAATGGTCCAGCGATCACGGCGCTGATTAGGACGCTGATGATCATCAATGATGATGCCACCCAGATTTCATCCAGCTTGAGTATCGTTGGAACCGCGATCGCCACAATGGTTACAGGTAAGAACAGAATAACCATGGCGAATGCCTGCATTCCCGGCCCCGAGAACCTGCGATGTTTAACCAATCGTGCACTTTCCCAAGACCAGTCAGCCAACGGCAACCACAACAAAACACCTGCTAGTAAGACGAAAAACGGCAAAACCGCAGTGTCCAACGGGATTTCATGTCGGACGAAAGCTGCGGTCCAGAAAACGGTCGTTGCAATGAGCGCAAGAAGCAGACTGGTTATTAAGTGCCAGTTGCCGCGAACCCAAAGCGAGATCGCGAAAAACGACGGTAACGTCCATACCAGCACAAGCGCGTCAGCTGACAAATAAGGCCAATCTTGGAAGTCGTCGTAGGCGGTGAAGAACCCGATAATCGCTCCGAGCATATACATCGCCACGTAGATCGTGCAGGCAAATCGAGGCCTAAGAGAAAAAACTACCAGAAGCAAAGAGACAGTACCGAGAACGGGTATAGCAATCTGGTGGGCAGTGTCATCGTACACATCGAACACCCACGCCAACGCGTAATTCGGAACCAAGATCGTCCCGGCGACCACGGCAAATATGAAGAGCCGTTTGCGAACCAGAGGGTCCGCTATTTCGAGAGTGCTCATAGCCTGCCTCGTGTTTCTACAAGACAGCGGACGTGTGAACAATATCTTAACAGCAGCAATCAGTACCGACGGAATGCTTGACCCTCACGCTACTCCAGAGTCAATATTTTCTCCGCTCTCACACCTGCGTCCCCCGGATTCCCGCGCATGCAGCGTCATTCGCGCGTAGAAGGGAACTGGTTGCTTCGTCATAC
>VXTA01000085.1:5248-6426 GCA_009837685.1 Chloroflexota bacterium
CTGCCATTTCGCTCTTGTATTATTGGTATATATGTGTCATTCTTCAAAGAAGAACGAACGTTTTAGACCTATCGACGATCTGTCGGTATCGGAAATCTGGAGGACGAAGTGGGGAGTGTGGAAGTATCTGCAGGCCGTGACATCCGTGGTTTGTCGCGGCCGGATCGGAGCGGCGGGGTGGTTGTCAAGTGGCTTGGCGCAGGTGTCGTGCAAGCCGGCAACGGGCAGCTAGCTCTTGGCGACAGCAAGGGCGTTGCAAACGGGGACGCGGTTGGTGAAGCTGGGCGTGACGTCGATGCGCCTCGCCGCCCGATTGATCGTGGAGAAGATAGGGCAGGTTTGAAACCTGCCCCTACCGGTAGGCGGTTGTTGATGCGTGCGGCAGTTGGAAGTGAAGACCACAAGGGCGACGTGATCGATGCGCACGGCTGGGAATTGGACGCCTATCGTCGGAACCCGGTGTTCCTATGGGCGCATGATCGCTCGCAGCCGCCAATCGGGAAGTCGCAGCGGATCTGGGTCGATGATGGCGCGCTGTACGCGGAGGTGGAGTTTGCGCCGACGGACTTCGCGGGTGAAATCGCGCGGTTGTACCAACGGGGATTCATGCGCGGCGTATCGGTGGGTTTCCTGCCCCTAGAGACGGAGATTCGAAATACGTCGAATGGTCGTCGGGGGTATCTGTATCGTCGGCAGGAGTTGCTGGAGATCAGCGCGGTGCCGGTGCCGATGCATGACGAGGCGTTGTCTGAACCCGGATTTGAAGGATCGAAAGGATTGAAGGATGAGGGTGAAGAGGAGTCCGATGATGTTGCGGAACTTCGTGCGGGGGTGAGGAGATTGGTGATGGCAGCGGGGTTGTTGGTCGACTGACTTCGGTCAGCTAACGAATGTTACGCCCTCATATCGAGGGCTTTGAATCACGAAAAACAGAGAAATGGAGTCAGGTAAAAATGCCTGAGACTACACAAGAAATCGAGTTGTTGAAGAAGGAGATCGCGGATGTTTCGACGTTCGTGAAGGAGCGTGTGGAGCCGGCGCAGGAGGAGAGAGTGCGGCTCCGGAAGGCGATAGAGGCGCTGACAAGCGAGCAGCGCGAATACCGTCGATCGGCGGTGTTGGAGGGCGGATCGGGTTCGGACAGCGTAGGGGCAGGTTTCAAACCTGCCTATGCGCAT
>VXTA01000076.1 GCA_009837685.1 Chloroflexota bacterium
TCGGCTTGCCCGACCGCATCGACTCGTTCCGCATGATCGGATAAAAGGTCATCATCCCCGTATGCGGCGCCGAGCTCGAATACACCCGATGGGGCTTCAAACGCTTCATGGACGCCGAAGCCCTCGACATCATACAGCCCGACCTGAACTGGGCAGGCGGACTTTCAGAAGTGTTAAAGATCTCCGCAATGGCCACCGCTTACGACCTGATCACCATCGCCCACCAGGGCGTAACCCCGGTCGGCATGGCCTGGTCCGCAGCACAGTCGCCTATCCACACCCCGTACGTCGAAATGCTCCTGAAGCACGCGGCATTGGCCTACCACTTCGACAAAAACAACGGACCAATCCTCAACAACGGCAACTTAACCGTCTCCGACGAACCCGGATTCGGCTACGAAATCGACGAAGACAAGGTTGAAGAAGAGACGGAGATTACATTCTAGACAGCGGTAGTAGCGACCACATTCGCTTACCGCCGTTAGGATCGAATATCGCGCGGCAATATACTTTCAATCAGACCGTTGACAACGACGATTCCGGCAAGTTCCCAATGACCCTAACTCCGCCAATCCAACGCGATGTCCCCGATGAACTCGGACGATTCGGCAGGTACGGCGGCCAGTTCGTCCCTGAAACCCTCATGGCCGCTCTCGGCGAACTCGAAGAAGCCTACCGGGCAGCACGCGAAGACGAATCGTTCTGGCAAGAACTCTGCAACCTGTTGACGGATTACGTCGGACGTCCCACCCCCCTCTACCACGCCGAAAACCTGAGCCGAAAACTCGGGGGCGCGCAGATTTGGCTCAAGCGCGAAGACCTCGCCCACACCGGTGCCCACAAGATCAACAATGCCATGGGGCAGATCCTCTTGGCGAAGCGCCTCGGCAAGAAGCGCATCATCGCCGAGACCGGAGCCGGACAGCACGGTGTAGCCACCGCCACTGCCTGCGCCATGATGGGCCTCGAATGCATCGTCTACATGGGCGAAGAAGACATCCATCGCCAAGCACCAAACGTCTACCGCATGAAACTTCTCGGCGCATCCGTCGAACCCGTCCTGTCAGGTAGCCGGACTCTCAAAGACGCCATCAACGAAGCCATACGAGACTGGGTAACCAACGTCCAAACAACCCACTACCTAATCGGTAGCGCAGTTGGTCCCCATCCGTACCCCATGCTCGTACGCGACTTCCAAAACGTCATCGGCAAAGAAGCTCGTGCCCAATGCCTCGAGCAGATCGGACGTTTACCCGATTACGCCGTCGCATGTGTTGGCGGCGGCTCTAACGCAATCGGCCTATTCAGTGGATTCGTAGACGATGAATCAGTCGGCCTTATTGGCGTGGAAGCTGGTGGTGATGGTGTGGAAACCGACCGCCACTCCGCCACCATCACCAAAGGCCGACCCGGCGTTCTCCACGGCGCGATGTCGTACCTCCTACAAGACGAGTGGGGACAAGTAACGGAAGCGCACTCCGTATCTGCTGGGCTCGACTACCCCGGCGTCGGACCCGAACACTCATACTTCCACGACATCGAACGTGCCAAATACGCCGCGGTTGATGACGAAGCGGCTCTCGACGGTTTCGACCTCCTGTGCCTTACCGAAGGCATCATTCCCGCGCTCGAACCCGCACACGCCCTCGCCTACATCAAGGAATGGGCGCCGAGTCTCAACCCGTCGAACGTCATCCTGATGCTTTTGAGCGGCCGTGGCGACAAAGACCTCGAAACCGTAGCCTCTCGCCGCGGCATCGAGATCTAGCTATCGATTACTCAGATCAGCGCGGGTAATTATCGGACCCGTATCACCTTCGTGTCCGCAATCTTGTCGTGCCATCCTCGGTTCTCTTTGTCGAACAGCACCCACAAGAACCCGAGCGGTACGATCAACGGCAATGCCGCGATCAACTTGCCGATCGTTTCACGAAGCAGACCAGTTCCGAAACCCATATCCATCCCGTTTGAGCGGACTACTTTGATCCCCGCAAGAACCTTGCCAGGCGATTGACCGCTGAACGCGCTCAACAAAATGACGGCAACGGCGTACACCGGTGCGAACACGATCAACACCGGAACTAATACTCGCGTATCGAAATAGCTCACCACCAACACTAAGATCGCGACTAGGAACCAGGCCAATCCCGCGACAAACACGTCCGTTACCAGTGCTCCCAACCGCGTCCAAAACGACACTTCGCGATCATCTTCGTCAATCGTTGGCATTACGGTACCATCATCCGACTGACACTGTTTAGTTATCGCCAAGCAGTAGGCTACTGTTTTCGTGAGGCCTTCTGCGGAGCCCGCGTCAAAACGATCAGCAACGCCGCTGCACTCATCAACCCGACTCCGACCCACCATGCCGGATCGTACGATCCCGTCCAATCCCGAACATAACCCGCCGCAGGAGCACCGATTCCACCGATCACCAAGTTGATAGGATTCGCCAACCCTCTTATCCCGCCCACATGCGCTCGCCCAAAGTAATCCGCCCAGATGAAGTTGTTCAAAAACATCATCCCGCCGATCCCCATGCCGAAGATCCACATCGACACGAACATAATCGGCAGATTCGTGGCGTAGATCGTCAATACACTCGCACCAGCCAACATAGAAAACCCGAACGCTCCCAAGAACCGCGCCGGAATCCATTTCACCAGCATCCCGAACAGGAACGTCGATCCCCCAGCCGCTACCGCATCGAACGCCGTGGCAAACGATATCAACGTCGGATCCATACCCCGGTCCATAAACGCCGCAATCCGGTGCAAAGCCACCGTGCCCGTCGCCAATTGAACCATCGAAAACACAATCACCAACCGCCACAACGTGGTCGTTCTAACCGCTTCC
Source organism: Chloroflexota bacterium (assembly GCA_009837685.1). Classification (GTDB taxonomy): domain Bacteria; phylum Chloroflexota; class Dehalococcoidia; order Lucifugimonadales; family Lucifugimonadaceae; genus Bin127. The sequence goes on from VXTA01000076.1 coordinate 2,857, forward strand.
CGCACCGTCCACGACACCTCCTCAACCACCGCTCTGACACCACTTCCATCTCCATCTTTGCCAACGTCTGGGGTATCACCATCCGGCACTAACCCCACATCTTCTGGCTGCCGACGAAAAAATATCGCCGCCAACGGCACAATCACGACGATCCCAATGATCGCCAACACGATCCACGCGCCACGCCAACCGATCTCATTGATCAGCACCTGCGTAAACGGTATTAACAGCAGCGCCCCAACCGGTATCCCCAAACCTACATACGCCACCGCCTTGCCACGATTCCTCACGAACCATTTCAACACCGGCACCGTAGTAACCAACGCTCCAGGTCCACTCATCCCAACCAGTCCCATAACCACAAACAACACCACCAGATGCCACGCCGATGTCACATACGCCAACCCGATCAACGCACCACCCGTCGCCAGCGCCGCGACTGGCAGCATTACCCGCGACCCATACCGGTCCAACAACCAACCGATCAACGGACTAGTAGCCGAACTCGCACCCTGCCGCGCCGTCTGCGCCCAACCGAAAGCTGCACGACCAATCCCCAACTCATCACCCATCGGCTTGATAAACAACCCGAAATTCAACGACCCCATCCCCATGCTCACCGCGCCCGTAGCCGCCATCACCGCAACGATCACCCACCCATAGAAGAAAGGCTCACGCCCACTACCCGCTCTCTTCATCAAATGCATCATGCCAAACTACCACAATGCATCGCCACCTTCGTAGGGCGAAAGGGGCTCCAGCCCAAAGGACCGACAATAGATCGGGGTATGCCCCTGCCCTCCCCGCGAGCGGATAATGCAGGCTCAGCGTAAACTGACTCCACCGACTCACTAGGCTAGACCTATACACAATGCGCCAAATATGGATACGCAAGGGAAACGCTATGCTCCAGAGAGGAACGGCTCTCGCGGTCATCTTGACACTGTCACTTGTATTGGTTGCCTGCGGCGACGAAGCCCCCGAAACACCCACTCCCGCACCGGCGGCTACTGCCACTCCTCAACCCGAGCCCACAGCAACACCTATACCCGCTCCTACCGCAACACCCGCGCCCACAGCAACACCCAAAATCGAGCCCACGCCTACTCAGAAAGCTCCTGATACCCCTCAACCGGAGCCTACAGCCACCGAGAACGCATCCGGGCAAGCCGACTCCGAAGCCAGTGAACAGTTAGACATCGCGGAACACCTCCTCCAAACGACTAGTCAATTCTGGGAGGTATACAACAAGTACGACATTGACACGCTCAAGACCTTCTACGAGGAAAACTACTGGAACGAGCAAGAGGCAGAAGTCCAGTCAAACATGCAACCCTTCAAGAACTTTAACCTGAGCGTAACACCGGATGACCCCTCTACACCCACCGAAATCGCCCCTGGGAAATGGGAGATCAGGCAACCCGCACGATTCTCTTTCGGTTCAGTGAAAATGATCTTTATCTACGAAGAATTCGACGGAGACTGGCTACTCACCTACGCAGAAAGTCAGTAGACCAGACGGTAGGGGCAGGTTTGAAACCTGCCCTCCCCGCGAGCGGGCGACGCCGGGGAATGGCGGAGCAAATCACACCCTATCATCCGAAATCATGGCAATCATAGTTCAAACAACCTGCTAACATCACCACAGCCAAGAACGACTTCTCTCCCCCTTTTTGTCCAGCAAAAGGGGGACGCGGTAGGGGCAGGTTTGAAACCTGCCCCTACCCAAAACCTGAAAGAGCCGAAACAAAAATGCCCAACAAAACCAAAATCGCAAAAGTCGAATCCATGCTCATCGGCGGATCCGACGGCTCACCCGGCGGACATCACATAGTCCGGATCTGGACGGAAGACGGTACCTACGGCGTCGGACAATCCTCATGCTGGGCATATATGGAAGCCGCCGACGCGATCGCCAAAAAATGCGGCGATTACCTCGTGGGCAAAGATCCCTCCCGCATCGAGCACCACTGGCAATACATGTACCGCATGGGACCCTTCCGTGGCTCCGCACTCTCCGGCGCAATTAGCGCCGTCGACATCGCACTCTGGGACATCAAAGGCAAGCGTCACGGCGTCCCTGTCTGGGACCTCCTCGGTGGCAACACCCGCGACAAGATCCGCCTCCACCTCCTCATGGGACCAAAGCAAAAGACCGAACTCCCGTTCCCCCACGACCGCGGAAAAGAGGCACACGGCCTTTACGAAGCTGCCAAAGAGTCTGCCGAAGCTGGCTGGACCGCTATCAAGACCGACCCTTTGCCCAACGGCTTCGAGAGCATGACGCTCGAACGACTTATCGCCGATACCGTCGACAACGTCGCGGCCATGCGTGAAGGTGCCGGAAAAGACGTCGATCTCATCCTCGAGATCCACCGAAAACTCACGCCGATGAACGCCATCGCGCTTGCCCAAGAACTCGAACAATTTCACCCGCTCTTCTACGAAGACCCGATACAAATCGACAGCATGGTCCTCCAAGGCGGAATCGCACAACGCACCGCGCTACCCGTCGCCAACGGCGAACGCATCCACAACATCTGGGAGTTCCGCGACCTCCTAGAAGGTGGCGGACCCCAATACGTCCGACCCGACATGGGCCTCGGCGGGGGAATCACCCACGTCAAAAAGATCGCCGCTCTCGCCGAGTCCTACCACTCCGCACTCGCCACCCACAACTTCCTCGGACCCATCACGACATGTGCGGCAATCCAGGTCGACGCGTCGATACCCAACTTCGTAACCCAAGAATACTCCCTCCGCGACGAACACCCCGCAAACGCCGTCTTCATCAACCACCACAAACGAGAAGGCGGCTACATGAACCTACCCGACGCCCCCGGCATCGGCATAGAAATCGACGAAGACCTACTCAAAGTAGCCAAAACCACCTACGAAACCCGCGACCTAAACATGATCCCCATGCGTACCGACGGATCCGTAGGCTACTCCGTCTAACCCACGTCATTCGCACGTACGTGGGAACCCACATTCCCTTCTCCCTGGATGGGAGAGGGTTAGAGCGAGGGGGAACGGGGCGGAAGGGCGGGAAAGCGCGCCCGCGACTATCAAATCCAATGATTCTGCTGCCGTGAAGGAAACTGCGCATTGTGCAGATACCCCTCGGTATGCGGACTCGGTCCCGCCGGATTCTTGATCAACGCCCCCTCATCCAACTCAATGCCCAGACCCACACCCGTCGGCAAGTCGAAATAACCGTCTTTCTGGAAGGGGAAATCGCCCTTGACGACGTGACGGTACCAGTCCGCATGTCCACCCTCTTGCACTAAGAAGTTCGGCGAAGCTGCATCGACGTGCAACGCCGCCAACGTGTTGATCGGACCGTAAGGGTTGTGTGGGCAGAATCCCAAGTAGTACGTCTCGGCCATCGCCGCCAGCTTCTTTAACTCCAATATCCCGCCAGCGTGACAGATGTCGGGTTGTACGAACTCCACAACCTGCTTCTCGAAAAGCTCGCGGAATCCCCACTTCGTGTAGATCACCTACCACGACGACTAATTAAAAAAAAACGCGTCGCGCACCTTGAGCA
>VXTA01000246.1:0-1581 GCA_009837685.1 Chloroflexota bacterium
GTCCTCGATTGCGACCTCGTCGGGTTCGAACTCTTTGATCACTTCGGACAGCGTCGAATTTATCGTCTTCAAGCGCTGTTCCAACGAGTCGCTGGATTTTGTCCGGATGAGGCCGCCTTCGAGCAACGAGACGCTACCCCGAGAATCGGCGGTAACTACCGCGTATCCTGTGGTCGTCAATGCAGGGTCGATGCCCAGTATCGTGCGATTTCCTGTCATGCGTCCCGATTGCGGGAATTGAGAGATGGAGCGATAAGCAGATTTTAACGCCCAATCTGACTATACGACCCTTACATCAACTCTGATGATCCATATTTCCGACACTTAGAATTACACCAACTCGCGCCACGAACCAGTTTTCCAAAATAGACCGTCACTATGCAACCTTTCTACAACGAGCAACAGCAGATGCTTGCGGCGACTGTCCGCGAATTTGCCGAGAATGACCTGGCGCCGCTCGCCGATGATGTCGACACGAACGAGGAGTTCCCGAAACAGCAGTTCGCGGCACTGGCGGAAATGGGTCTGACTGGATTGCTGACTTCGCCTGAACTTGGCGGCGCGGGTATGGGTTATCGCGACTTCATGGTGGTTCTGGAGGAGATCGGGGCCGTTTGCGGGAGCACGAGCACTGTGCTTATCACGCATACTTCGCTGGGTTCAGAGACGATTAACCGTTTCGGATCCGATGAGCAGCGTGAGTGTTGGATGCCGAGTCTGGCAGCGGGGGAGAAGATCGCCGCTTTCGCTCTGACTGAGCCGCAGACGGGGTCTGATGCTCTTGGATTACAGACGACGATAGTTGATGAAGGCGAGTTTTACGTGCTGAACGGCAGCAAGTTGTTCATTACTAACGCATCGGTGGCGGATGTTTTTGCGGTTTTCGTTACTGCTGACCGGTCTGCTGGTTATCGGGGTATTTCGGCGATTGTGGTTGAACGGGGGACGCCGGGGTTTGAGATCAACGAGCAGCATGGGAAGATGGGGATGCGCGGGTCTGGGACTGCCGAGTTGGTGTTTTCGGATTGCCGAGTTCCCAAATCGCATTTGCGGGGAAACGTGGGAGATGGTTACAGCATCGCGTTGAAGATTCTCGATTCTTCGCGCATTATGGTTGCTGCTCAGTGCCTCGGGCTGGCGAAGGGTGCTCTGGACCAGTCCGTCGCGTATGCCAAGCAACGCAACGCCTTCGGGCGTCCGATAGCGACGAAACAAGCGATTCAGTTCATGCTTGCAGATATGTCTACGGAACTCGACGCCGCTCGTCTGATGGTATATCGCGCCGCATCGCTATATGACGAGGGTTTCCCATACGGAACGGAATCTGCCAAGGCGAAACTGTATGCGTCGGAGGTTGCTGGTCGGAATGTGGATAAGGCGGTGCAAATCCACGGCGGAATCGGGTACTTCAAACCTACTCCGGTGGAGCGGATGTATCGAGATCAACGGGTGACAGAGATTTACGAGGGGACTTCTGAGATCCAACGGTTGGTGATATCGCGGGATCTGATCGGGGAGATTTAGGGCGGTGGAAGTTGCCGCGAACTTGCCGTACTTGCCGCCAAATTGCCGCTGTTTCCG
>VXTA01000246.1:1591-6383 GCA_009837685.1 Chloroflexota bacterium
TTTGGATTCGAGTAACATGCCGTGCAACGTGTCGGGGCTTTTGATCGGTTCTGTGGGCGATGAGCTTCGGTTCCATTTCGCGAACGAGACCTTGGAGAGCGACGGACTGTTGTTCCGCGAGGTCGAGGCACGAGGCAAACTGATGCGCACAGATCGGACGGTCTTCGCCGATGTAAAGGTTGATGCCCGGTTTGATGCCGAGTGCTCGAGGTGTCTGGTAGATACCGTGATGCCACTCAGTCTTAACTTCGCTGAGGAGTTCAGACCGTTGAACGCCGATCTGCTGGCAAGTCATCGGGGATGGTTTGAAGAGTACGGAACAGAAGAAAACGATGAGGCGTTGATAATCGATTCAGCGAACGTGCTAGACATATCGACTGCGCTTTGGCAAGGACTGAGCGCTGTGTTGCCGATGAACCCGCTGTGCGATCCCGCATGTAAGGGAATGTGCTCCAGCTGTTCAGCCGACCTAAATGTCGGAAGTTGCAGGTGCCAGTCCGGATAGACCACGGCCGAAGTATCGGAATCGAACGTTCAACCCTCAAACATTGAGTGGTAGGTGAGATGCCCCCGCTTCCCAAGAAAAAGCACACCCGAGCCCGAAAAGGTAATCGAGCCGCGCATCATGCGATCGGCTTGCCGACTCTGGTGCGTTGTCCGTGTGGCGATATTAGGATTCCGCCGCATCGGGTATGTCCGGAGTGCGGAAACTACAAAGGGCGGACCGTGAAGGGCAACTGGCCGAAATCGAACGTCTTAGACATCGAAACTACTGAAGCCACTGAAAGTTGACACAATCGACGCGACTGGTAAACGGTTGCGCTGCCAACCCACGGGGTGGCTGTCTGAAAAGACCATTTTGGAGAGCGAAATGACCACAGAGCTCGCAGAATCAAGATCTACCGCATTCGTTTTCCCCGGACAGGGATCGCAAGCGGTGGGAATGGGCAAGGACCTGTATCTGAACTCAAGCTCGGCGCGCGAAGTCTTCGACGAAGTTGACGATGTGCTAGGTCGAGAACTTAGCGAGATCATGTTCAATGGTCCCGCGGACGAGCTGACTCGTACCGAGAACGCGCAACCGGCGATATTGACGACGTCGATAGCGGCTTGGCGGGCGCTGGAAGAGACGACGGAGTCGGTAGCGATACCGGACATGACTGCCGGACACAGCTTGGGCGAGTATTCCGCGTTGGTCGTCGCCGGTGTGCTTTCGGTGTCAGACGCGGTGAGCTTGGTTTGTGAACGTGGGCGGCTGATGCAGCTGGCGTGTGATGAGCGACCGGGTGGGATGGCTGCGTTGATCGGTATCGACGAAGTGACGGTCGCCGAGATCTGCCGAGAGGCTGGTGTTGACATGTCGACTGTCAACACGCCCGAGCAGATCATCATCGCTGGCGAACACCGCGGATTAGCGGTGGCCCTTGACATGGCGTCGGCTCGTGGTGCCAAGAAGGCGATCCCGTTGAGCGTAGGTGGTGCGTTCCACTCTGGTTTGATGTCACCGGCGCAGAGCGGCTTGAACGAAGCGATAGACGCTACGGAGTTTAACGATCCCCTGGTTCCGATCATCGGCAATGTCGACGCGAAGCCGTTGGAGACGGCGGACGAGGTGAAGAGTGAGTTGCGCCGTCAGTTGACGTCGTGCGTCCAGTGGAGCAGTGGCATTCGGCACATGTTGGACAATGGCGTCAACGAGTTCGTAGAGATGGGCAATGGCAAGATACTCAGCGGTATGATCAAGCGGATCGACCGTCGAGCGAAGATTGTCAACATCAGTGAGTACGACGCGGCGTGCGACTTCGCGGCGACATAGTTCCTGCTCGTTCCAGCTGAATTTCCGGATCGCTCAAACCTAACGTCCATGGTTAGTGGGCGACGCACCTGAGATACGTACTGTCCGATGACCTCGGCTCGCGCCAATGAAACTAGCAATTGGCTGTCGGTCGTCTCTGACGAGCGCGCACGTGGGTGGACGGGCGACATCGATGTTGACGCTCCTGATTTCGAAGCGATCCCGCGTGACAAGACTGGCGCCCGAGCAGCGGCGGTATTATCGCTCTACGAATCTGACCTCACTAACCGTCCGGTAATGCAGTGCGTCGAGTGGGTGGTGTCTGAGATGGGTTTGAGCAAGAAGTCTAAACAGTTTGTTTCTTCGCTTACTACTGGGGTTGAGGAACGGCGGACGGAGTTGGATCGTCGATTGAATCGATACTCGAAGCGTCGCACGATGCAGGAGGCGTCGCCGGTGGTTCGGAACGTTCTTCGCACGGCGTTGGTCGAGTTGGAAATGTATCCGAAGACTCGAACCGCGGTGATCATCAACGAGGCGGTCAAGCTTTCGCAGATGTTCGACGCTGAAGGTTCGGGCAGATTTGTTAACGGTGTTCTCGGCGCGATTGTGAGAGACAGTGGTAGGGAAGACGGAACTGCGTAAAGCGGGACTGTTGAGCGGATAGATGTGTTAGCGCAGGTATATAATTGCGGTTGCGTCGCCACGTAACGGCGTAAACAAGAATAAGCGGTTAATCAAGCTCGGGAGAGCAAATAACGATGTCATCAATCTTGGATCGAGTGCGGGCAATTACAGCCGAAAAATTGAGCGTGGACGAAGACGAGATCTCGCCCGAATCGTCATTCACCGAGGATCTCGATGCGGATTCGTTGGATGTCGTTGAGCTGATTATGGCTTTCGAAGAGGAGTTCAGCACCGACGATAACCCGGTAGAGATCTCGGACGACGAAGCCGAGACGATCGAGACGGTGCAGAACGCGGTTGACTACCTTGAGGGTAAGGGAGTCACGGGTTAACCGATCGGCGGTTAGGATTTCGCATTTTGGGAAGTGGCGGGAAAGCCACTCCGAGCGAGATGAATCTGGAGCGGCACGGAAATCCGTTGCCGCTCTATGTTTTGTTGCGACCAGTCGTTATCGACGGTGGTAGCCTTGAATTTTGAGATGGTTGAGGGAGATTCCAAGTCGCACGAATCGGCATCTGAAAAGCTCGAAGCGATCGCCGATGTCGTGTCGGAATGTCGGAAGTGCCCGTTGGCAGAGACACGGACGAACACCGTTCCGGGCGAAGGATCGCCAACTGCGGATATCATGTTCGTCGGCGAGGGGCCTGGTCGAGATGAAGACCTGTCAGGACGGCCGTTCGTGGGCCGGGCGGGCAAGTTCCTAGATGAGTTGATCGAGTCGCTTCCTATGCGACGTGAGGATGTTTACATCGCTAATGTCGTCAAGTGTCGCCCGCCGGGAAATCGGGATCCTGAACGGGCAGAAGTCGAGCAGTGTTCGGGCTATTTGCGACAACAAATTGCGGCTATCGACCCGTTAGTTATTGTTCCTCTCGGCAGACACGCGCTGGGTTGGTTCAATCCGAGCCTTCGCATCACTGCGAGCAATGGCAAGATATTCCGACATGAAGACCGAGTGTTGATGCCTCTTTTGCATCCGTCCGCCGGTCTTCGCAACCCGTCCAACGCCGAGATGCTGCGCGAAGGGATACACAACCTTCGCGAGGCGATTTTGGAGGGTATCCGCGTCAAGCGGGAGGCGATTGAAGGGCAGGAAGTTGCAACGCGTCCAAGTGATGGTGATGCAGAAGCACCTTCGTCCGTGCTTGAAGAAGCAGAAAAAATCGCGTCGGATGAAGCTGCCGAAACGGACACCGGCGAGGCATCGGTTGGACTTTTTGAGCGTGCGCAGACGCCGGAAGAGGTTCAGGAGGAGATGCGAAAGCAGCGCGCGATAGAGGCGGCGGCGGAAGCGGCTGAGAATGAAGAGCCGGAGGTTGTTGTGGATGACCGGCAATCTTCGTTTTTCTAATCACGAGGGATTTTGGCGATCCAAATGACACTCTATTTTGAGTATGGAACCACGCATGAATGACGACAGTTTGGAATACGGCGAATCGGCGGTTCGAATAATCCCACTCGGCGGCTTGGGCGAGGTCGGGATGAACATGATGGTCGTCGAGACTGACGATGACTTGCTGGTGATCGACTGCGGCGTGCAGTTCCCGGAGTACAACACACCGGGCATCGAGCGGGTGATCCCGGACATGGAGTATGTTCGCCGAAACCGTGACCGAGTCCGCGCGGTGCTTATTACGCATGGTCATCTAGACCACATCGGCGGATTGCCTCATTTGATGCGTATTATCGACGCGCCGATTTACGCGCCTCGCTTGGCCGCCGAGATGATCAGACGTGAGTTGAAGAAATCTGGGGGGCGTCAATTTTCGGGCGTACAGGTGAACTCTGTGCGATTGGAGCGTGACTACCGTTTCGGCGACTTCGGAGTGCAGTGGATCAGCGTATGCCACAGCATCCCGGACTCGTGCAGCATCTATCTGGACACGCCGCAAGGCGGTATCTTGCACACCGGGGATTTCAAATTTGATAACGAACCGATGCTCGGCTTGCCGACCGACTACCAAGCACTGAGCGAGATCGGACAACGTGGTGTGCGGCTGCTACTGTCCGATTCGACGAATGCGGAGGACGATGGCTCTGCCCGCTCAGACCGTATCGCCGCCGAAGCGATTTACAGGGTGATAGCCGAGTCGAAGGGGCGCGTGATAATCGCCAGTTTTTCGACGCAGATCGCGAGAGTGCAGATGGTTGTTGACGCGGCACAGGAGATCGGGCGTCGGGTGGCGATCATTGGCAGAAGCATGATCGAAAATACCCGTCTCGCGGAAGAGGTCGGACACTTGCACATACCGCCCGGGATCCGCATCAACATCAATGAGGCGAACAGCTTGCCGGACGATGAAGTGGTG
>VXTA01000355.1:0-2013 GCA_009837685.1 Chloroflexota bacterium
ACTCTATCCACTATGTCAACGACAAAGTTGCGTTGCTGAATCAGATCAGGGAACGTTTGCGACCAGGTGGCATTCTAGCCTTCAACACTTCGTTCTTCGAAGGCTCGCACCCACCCGAATCCCATGATTTCTATCGTCGTTGGATGATGCGATCCCTTCGGACGTTGCGCAAAGACCACGGGCTATTCCCAGACAAGAATGCAGACAAGACTGGTGCGCGTCGTCAGTTGACACCCGAAGAGTACAAGGAACTACTCGAGGCCGCGGGTTTCGAGATTGTCCGAGCCGAGAACCACTGCGTTGAGGTTCCCGAAACGGGTTTCTACCATATAAGCGGTTTCCGCGACTGGATCGAGGGCATTATGCCGGGCGTTCCGCTCGGCAAAGGGCGCGATGCGCTCCAGAAGTCGCTCAAGCAGGTCTTCCAAGAGATGGAGATCGAGACGGTTCCGAGGGTTTGGCTGGGGGTTACCGCGCGACGGGCGGAGTAACTTTCAAACCTGCTCGCCGTTCAATCGATGGCGTTCACGTACTCCGTCAGCGTCATGACGTTGAGTCCGCCATTTGCATCGCCAGACGTCTTGGGTGCGTAGACCGCTTCGACCGCACATCTGGCGGTGTCGATCGAGGTGAAGCAGGGGATTCGACGTTCAACTGCTGCTCTGCGGATGTAGAAACCGTCCTGTTCGGCATCGCGACCGCCTGTAGGAACGTTTACTACTGCTTGGACTGTGCCATCGTTGATGACGGTGACTACGTTCGCATCGTTGGCTGACAACAGACGCTCCACTTCAGTCACATCGTAACCGAGGCTTCGCACGAATCTTGCGGTGCCCGAAGTCGCGTATATGCCGTGACCGTTTTCACCGAGGGTTCGGATCAGCCGCTCCGCGTCGGGTTTAGCTGAATCTGCAATGCTCAACAACACGTTGTCGCCGTGGTTAATCGAGTGCGATGACGCTATCAGCGCCTTGGTGACGGCTGGAACGTAAGATCGGTCAATACCCATCACCTCGCCAGTCGATTTCATCTCGGGACCAAGGAAGGTGTCGACGCTGGTGAGTTTGTTCATTGAGAAGACGGGAGCCTTGACGGCGACGAGGTCTTTACGCGGCATTAGGCCGGTTCCCCACTCCATGTCTCGGAGTTTCTTGCCGAGCATGACTTGAGTGGCGATGCGGATCATGGGGATGCCGGTGACTTTTGAGATGAAAGGGATGGTGCGTGACGAGCGGGGGTTGACCTCGATGATGTAGGTCTCGCTGTCCGAGACATCGTCTTGCCCCCGTCCGGGATCCGCCGCGTTACTGCGGTATGTTCCGCCACCGGTTATGACGTACTGGATATTCATCAACCCCCGCACATTCAACATCCGTCCGATGCGCCGCGTGTAATCGACGATCGTTTCGACCTCATCGCCCGTCAGCCAGATGGCCGGATAGACAGCGAACGAGTCGCCGGAATGCACACCTGCCCGTTCGATATGCTGCATGATTCCGGGAACTAACACGTCCTCACCATCACAAACCGCATCGACTTCAACCTCGATGCCTTGGAAATAACGATCGATGAGTATCGTCTGACCGGGCGCAGCCTGCAATGCACGATCGAAGTAGCGTTCCAATTCGCTAGGTTTATCGACAATCTCCATCGCGCGACCTCCGAGCACGTAGCTCGGTCGAACCAGCAATGGGTATCCGAGGTTCTCGGCAAGCGCCAGCGCGGTCGCGGTGTTGGTTGCGGTGCCGCCCGGCGGTAGCGGCAAGCCGTTTGACGCGGCCAAGCGTTCGAAGCGACCTCGGTCGGTGGCGTTGTCGATCACTTCCGGGTCCGAACCCAGTACCATGTCTTGCAGCCCTGCCGCGTTCAATGATTGCGACAAGTTGATTGCGGTCTGACCGCCAAATTGGACGACGATTTTCGGTGGCTCAGGACCGTCATTTGACGACGATCGATTGCCCATCTCGTTATCGATGATGTCACGGACGCTCTCGTCATCCAGCGGTTCAAAGT
>VXTA01000355.1:2023-6369 GCA_009837685.1 Chloroflexota bacterium
TAAAGGCGATCTGACGTATCGAAATCGGTCGTAACCGTCTCCGGGTTGGAGTTAATCATGACGGCGCGTATGCCTTCGCTCTGTAACGACCATGCGGCGTGGACTGAGCAATAGTCAAACTCGATGCCCTGCCCGATGCGAATCGGGCCTGAGCCGATCACCACCGCCGATCTGCCGTCAATCGGTTCGGCCTCGTTTTCCTCTTCGTAGGTGCTGTAGAAATATGGCGTCGATGCCTCGAATTCGCCTGCGCAGGTATCGACCATCTTGTAGACCGGAACTATCCCGAGTTCTTTTCGCAAATCCCGGACGCGTTCGGAGAGCCCGATACCCGTAAACTCCGAAATATCCTCGTCACTCAAGCCGACGCGCTTGGCACGACGCAGCAACTCTGGACTCAAACCCTCAGAATCGCGCAGTTCACGTTCGACATCGACAATCCGCGCTAGTGCGCGTGTGAACCACATGTCGATGCCGGTCGTCATAGTCAACTCTTCCGGCGTTGTACCGGTACGCAGTTTGAAAGCGAGCTTCCACAACCGCATGTCGTCGCCGGATAGATCGAAGTTCTGCAACCCGTTGTCTCGCCATTCGGGGTCTTCCCATCTCAACGACCTCTTCCCGTCCTCTAGAGAACGGATCGCTTTCATCAACGCGGCTTCGAAGCTACGGTCGACGGCCATCACCTCGCCCGTCGCTTTCATCTGAGTGCCAAGAGAGCGGTCGCCACCACCGAACTTGTCGAATGGCCAGCGGGGGATTTTGGCTACACAGTAGTCCAATGCCGGTTCAAACGCGGCGCGCGTCTTGCCGGTGACGACGTTGCTGATCTCATCTAAGCGCAGGCCGAGAGCGACTTTTGCCGCCACTCTGGCGATTGGGTATCCGGTTGCTTTGCTCGCGAGGGCTGAGGAGCGGGAGACTCGGGGATTGACCTCGATGACGTAGTACATCGGACCTTCGTCGTCGTACCTGGAGCCTTCGCCCAACTGTGCGCCCACTTCTTTGCCGGGCCGATATGCAAACTGTACGTTGCATCCGCCTTCGATCTCGAGGCCGTCAATGATGTGCAACGCGGCAGTTCGAAGCCGCTGGTAGTCCTTGTCGGTGAGTGTCTGGCTGGGGGCGACGACGATCGAGTCACCGGTGTGCACTCCCATCGGATCGAAGTTCTCCATGTTGCAGACGGTGATGACGTTGCCGGCACTATCCCGCATGACCTCGTACTCAATCTCTTTCCAACCGAGTAGCGATTTTTCGATCAATACTTGCCCGACAAGCGAAGCGGCGAGACCCGATTGGACGATTTCATGTAATTCATCAAGGTTGTTTGCAACGCCGCCGCCAGTTCCTCCCAGCGTGTACGCGGGTCGAACGACGATGGGATATCCGATCTCTTGAGCTGCTTTTTCGGCGTCGGGTATCGTCGTTACGGCAATCCCGTACGAAATCGGCTCTCCGATCTCCTCCATGAATGAAGCAAAGAGTTCACGGTCTTCTGCTTTTCGGATACTCTGGGTCTTAGTTCCCATGACCACGACATCTTTGAGGGCACCTGCTTCTTCCAACTCGACGGTCAGGTTGAGTCCAGTCTGTCCTCCGAGGGTTCCTAGAATGCCGTCTGGTTTCTCGCGTTCGATGATGCGTTGAATGACGGGGACGGTGAGCGGTTCGATGTAGACGCGGGCGGCGACGTCTTCGTCGGTCATGATGGTCGCGTGATTCGAGTTGACGAGGACGACCTCGACACCCTCTTCTCGGAGCGATTTGCACGCTTGGGTTCCGGCGTAGTCAAACTCTGCCGCCTGACCTATGACTATGGGACCGGAACCGATGACGAGAACTTTTTTCAGGTTTTCGTTGCGGGGCATGTTTGCTCGCTATCGCCTATTGGAACGTTGCCTGATTGAGGCGACGAACTGGTCAAAAATCATTTCGCTATCGTGGGGTCCGGGTGATGCCTCGGAGTGGAACTGGATCGTCATGATGCCGTGGGGCTCATCTGCGAGACCTGCAACCGTGTTGTCGTTGAGATTGATGTGAGTCACGCTGACGCCAGGACGATCGGGGAGTTTGTCCGGATCAACGGCGTATCCGTGGTTTTGGGCAGTAACGCGTACACGGCCGGACCTGAGGTCTTGGACTGGCTGGTTGCCACCTCGATGTCCGAAGTGGAGCATGAATGTGTCGGCACCTAGAGCCCGTGCTACGAGCTGGTGCCCGAGACAGATACCTAGGGTAGGGATCGAATGTGTGCCATCGCCGCCTAGATCGGAGAGTTCGCGAATGGTTTCGACTGGGCCGTGTAGAACTGCTGGATCGCCGGGACCTGGGGAAAGGACGATACCGTCGGGCTTGAAGGCTTTCACTTCAGACGCTTGAACATAGCACGGAAAGACCTTCACTTGGCAGTTGCGCGCTCTCATATTGCGGAGAATGTTCCACTTAACACCGAAGTCGATCACGGCGATGCGAAGTGGGCGTTCACCGTCGTTTTCATCCGTAACAGTGCTGGCGCGTTGCGATCTGATGATCAACTCCTCTGCTTGGCGAGTGCCTTCGGTACCGTCGCCATGCCAGTCGAACTCCTGCTCGGTCGCAACCTCGTCTACCCAGTTCTGGTCGCCGTACCACTGCGCCGCTTCCAACGCCGCGGTGGCCGCCACATGATCTTCGCCTTGCATGATCGCACCCATCATCACACCGGTCGACCGGATGCGACGCGTGATCGCCCGTGTATCGACCCCTGAAACCCCCGGAATACCGTTCATTTCGAGATATTCGTGAATCGTCATCTCAGAGTGCGGGTGGGAAGGCGCGTCGCAGTCATCGCGTACCACGAATCCCTTTACTTGGATCTGCTTCGATTCGGCATCTTTGAGATTGATGCCGTAGTTGCCGATCAGCGGATAGGTGGGTACCAAGATTTGTCCGCCGTACGAAGGATCGGTGAGCATCTCCTCGTAACCCGTCATCGAAGTGTTGAATACAACTAACCCGACTGATCCCGTTTCCGCCCCCAAACGTCGGCCGCGGAATACCGATCCATCGCTCAATGCCAGCAGCGAAGGACCGCGTGAAGCGCTATACATCCTGCGATCCGTCCTCGGTTGCGTCCCACACTTTCACGCCTCCGACGAATGTTGCGGCAACTCTTGATCGTACGGCCTTGCCCAGTAGCGGCGTGTTATGACTCTTGGAGCCGAGTGTCGACGATTCGACGGTCCAATCGCCTTGCAAATCGATGACCGCGACATCGGCCTTTGCACCGGGTTTCAGTGTGCCAATGCTGTCGTCGCCCAATATCATTCGCGGCCCGCAGGTCAACCGATCAATGGCCAAACTAATGTCGATCCCGGCTATTCCGCAGACCAATGACAGGGCCGTCTCGAGCCCGATGATTCCATTAGCAGCCTCGGTAAAAGTGCAAACTTTATCCGTCGCGGCGTGCGGTGCATGATCGGTGCCGATCGCGTCTATAGTTCCGTCGACCAACGCCTCGATCAGCGCATGCCGATCTTCCTCGGTCCGCAACGGCGGCGCCATCTTGGCTAACGTGTCGTATGCATTCTCGGTGAGGACATCCGGCACATTGCCGTTTTCGCCGTAGACCCACCGCTCCGTGAGTGCCAAGTGGTGGGGAGTTACTTCGGCGGTGACCTTGATCGATTCGGCCTTCGCGCGACGGATGAATTCGACGGATTCGACAGTCGAAACATGCGGGATGTGCAAGCGGCCGTTGGTTATGCGAGCGAGTTCAATGTCGCGGGCGATCATCATCGATTCGGCGCTGTTGGGGATTCCGCGCAGACCGAGATGCGAAGCGACGACACCTTCATTCATGTCCCATTCAGCAACTAATCCGCGGTCTTCGGCGTGATTGATTATCGGCAAGTCGAGGTCAGTCGAGTAATTAAGAGCCTGACGCATAAGGTGAGGCGACATCACAGGGTCGCCATCGTCAGAGAAGCCTACGGCACCAGCGTCGGCCAACTCGTGCATCGGAGCCAGTTCGTCGCCTTTGCGTCCCTTGGTGATGGCGCCGATCGGTCTTACCCGAACGGCAGACTCGAACGCGCAACGGAGCATCAACTCCCCAACCACCGACGCGTTGTCTTGCGCCGGATACGTGTTCGGCATCGCGCAGATGGTGGTGAAACCGCCGCGAACCGCGGCATCAGACGCTGTCTTGGGGTCTTCCTTCCATTCTTGACCAGGTGTCCGCAAATGTGTATGCAGATCGATGAAACCGGGAGCAACTATCATCCCTGACGCGTCGAACTCGCTCCAACCGTCGGGAAGCTGAGTTGCGCCACGCGATTCGATCCCATGAACGACCCCGTCGA
>VXTA01000172.1:0-1108 GCA_009837685.1 Chloroflexota bacterium
TGAGCACCTCCGCTTCTCGTCCTGTCAAAGGCTTCATTCAGCACGATGACGATACGGATATGCGCGGGCGGATGACGACCCTATCCGAAATCTAGAAAGCACAATAGACTAGTTTCAAATGATTCGGATGACATTGAAGTAACATCAGAGCCTGTTTTGATGACGTTCCGATGACTTCTGGCAACAAGCGGTAAAACCGTGCCCGTCATCGGTATGATTGCGCCCCGAAAACACCTTGGCTTTTTCCCAGCCGCCACAGGTGTGGAGACCGAGATCTCCTCTCTCATCGAAGGAGAAAGGATTTGAGCGCGGGAACTCAAAGAGGCGAGTGTGACGCCAGACGCGCCGCTAAGGCAGGACGTTGCCTGTCATCTGTTACGGCTCAGGCTCAGGCTGAGGTTGACCTCCCCCGCCGCCACCGCCGCCAGGATCAGGTCTAGAACGGACTGTGACTGTGACTGTATCTGTGGCGGATGCGCCAACTCTATCGCGGACCGTCAGCGTGAATACCAGCGTGGCAGGGCCTGCTGGTGCGGTGAATGATGCCGTGCTCGTGTCGGTGCCGTTGAGACTGACCGTCGGACCTGACGTCTGGGTCCAGGCAAAAGCTGAGAGCGTTTCGACCCCGTCAGGGTCGCTGCCGGAACCGGATAGACTGACAGTGGCTCCCTCTGCCACGGTTCGGTCTGCGCCCGCATTAGCTGTGGGAGCACGGTTGGGTACGGGTATCGGCGTGGCTGTTGGTGTAGCCGTCGGCGTGGGAGTTGCCGTCGGTGTCGGCGTTGCTGTAGCCGTAGGTGTAGCTGTCGCGGTCGGAGTTGACGTTGGTGTGGGAGTTGCCGTAGGCGTCGGAGTTGCTGTAGCCGTAGGTGTGGCTGTCGCGGTCGGAGTGGATGTCGGGGGCGGTTGATGCGTCGAAGCGGTGCTGTAGACGTAGCCGCTCACGCCGGACGAGTTCTTGGAGCGCACGCGGAACTCGTATTCGGTTCCGGGAGACAGCCCGTCGACCTCGATGGATCGGGTGCGGATGTTCGTCGTGGCGCCCCACGTGCCGGAAGCCGTGCTTCGCCACGACAGATCGTAGGTCGAGGCTCCATCCATCTTGTCT
>VXTA01000172.1:1118-4766 GCA_009837685.1 Chloroflexota bacterium
ACGTCGTCGTGCGCTTCTTGACGCGCAGAGTCGCCGGCTCAGGCGGAACCGGCACCGATGTCGCAGTGGCGGTCGCGGTCGCAGTAGCAGTGGCGGTCGCAGTGGCAGTTGGAGTGGGAGTAGGCGTCGGCGTTCCTCCGTGTGGGAGAGTTTTGAACTGTCTCCAGTCGCCCCATACGAATGAGCCTGCCACGTCCGCATCGACTGGGGATGCGGCGCCGAATATCGCCACCCGGTAGGTAGTCCCCGCCCTCAGGCCGCCGATGAACGTGCTTTTGGTCCCGTCTGCGCCAGACGTCTGGGATTCGGGTATCGCCCTTGAGACGCGGCCTCTCGAACCGTCTTTTCTCGCCGTGTAAATCCAGTGGTCTCTCACGCCTTCGGCTTCTCGCCAGCGTATCGTGACGGCGTGCTCCCGGATGTCGGCGACCCGGACGATCAAAGGCGCTCGGATGGTGTTCGAGGCCTGCACCATGCCGCCTTCCGGCGGTCGGGAAGGTGCGTATGCCAGGCCCAGCGCGATTCCCATCGCCATGGCCAGCACGACGGCGGTCAGTATTCCGATTCGCGTCATGTCGCAGGAATTGTTCGGCACGACGACGATGACGAAATGGATATTCGCGGGCCGGATGGCGACCCTATGCGAAATCTAGAAAGCACAAGAGACTAGTTTCAAACGTTTTGGATGACATTGAAGTAACATCTAAGTCTGTTTTGATGACGTTCCGATGACATCTGGCAACCGCTGTTAAAATAGTGCCTGTCATGGGTCCAATTGCGCCGTCTTCGAGGGTCCCCCGCGCACTCGTTGCGGTTGTGCGGGCTCCCTTCCGCCCTCGAGCGTGGCGTGGGGACCCTCCCCCGCCCCGCCTAGAGGAGGGGAAGGCAGCACGTCGTCCAGGGAAGGAAGTGAGTCGATGAAATCCGACGAGAGCGATCGAGAAGCATATCCCTTCAGTAGCCGGTTAAGCGACACCAGTCTGCAGATCAACAAGAGCCTGGACTTCGACGTGGTGCTCCAAGAGGTGTTGGACAGCGCGAGGTCGGTGACCGGCGCCCGCTACGGGGTCATCGCGATACTCGACGGTTCGGGGCAGTTGAAGGATGTCCTCTGCTCCGGTATGACCTCCGAAGAGGAGCAGCAGCTGCGTGATCTGCCGAATGGGATGCTGTTATTCGAATACTTCAGCAAGCCCGAGGAACTCCTGAGACTGGGGGACCTGCTGGGCCACATGAGGTCGCAGGGGCTTCCCGATCTCGACCCGCCCCTAGAGGTGCCCCCATTGGTGTCCTTTCAGTCGGCGCCGATCATTCACATGGGAGAGCGCTTGGGAAACATATTTGTCGGGGCGAAAGAAACGGGCGGAGAGTTCAGCAGCGAAGACGAGGACACTCTGGCCATGCTCGCGTCGCATGCGGGGACGGCGATAGCCAACGCTCGGCTGTTTCGGGACGAGCAACGTGCCAAAACCGATCTGGAGACGCTTATAGACACCTCGCCGGTGGGCGTCGCAGTCTTCGACGCGAGAACTGGAGCACCGATATCGCTCAACCGGGAGTTGCTGAGGATCGTGGAAGGTTTGAGGAATCCGGATCAACCGCCTGAGCAGCTGCTGGAGGTGATGCTCGTTCGACGCGCGGACGGAAGAGAGTTCCCCCTGGCCGAATTTCCCTTTGCGCGGGTTTTGAGTCTCGGCGAAACGGTGCACGCCGAAGAGATCACCATGCAGGTGCCCGACGGCAGGAGCGTGACCGCGCTGGGGAACGCCACGCCCATCCGCTCGCAGGAGGGCGAGGTCGAGTCCTTCGTTGTGACTCTGCAGGACATGTCGTCGGTAGAGGAGCTTGATCGACTGCGCGCCGAGTTCCTGGGAATGGTGAGCCATGAGCTGAGGGTGCCGCTGACCGCGATCAAAGGCTCAGCGACCACCTTGCTGGAGGAGGGAACCGCCTTGGACCCCGCCGAGATGCGCCAGTTCTTCAGGATCATCGTCCAGCAGACGGACCACATGCGCGGCCTGATCGGCAACCTTCTAGACGTGGCACGCATCCATACGGGCACGCTACCTGTCGATTCGGAACCTGTGGATGCGGTGGCCTTGGTGGATAGAGCGAGGAGCGTTTTTCTCGACGGAGGCGGCAGGCATGATCTCGACATCGACGTCGATCCTGACCTGCCTTTGGTGATGGCGGACAGGCGACGCATCGTGCAGGTCCTCGGCAACCTGCTCTCCAACGCGGCGAGGCACTCGTCGGAGTCGTCCGTCATCAGGGTGACGGCGGTGCTGCGCGGCATCCACGTCGAGATTTCGGTCGCTGACGAGGGGAGAGGCATACCCGCTGACGATCTGCCGCACCTGTTCACGAAGTTTTCTCGGATCGGAAGCGGTGAACAGGGGAGCGAGATCGGCGGGGCTGGTCTGGGACTTGCGATCTGCAAGGGCATAGTGGAGGCGCACGGAGGCCGAATTCATGCCGAGAGCGACGGGCCGGGTCTAGGAGCGCGGTTCACATTCACCGTTCCGGTGGCGGAAAATCCTGCACCAGAGTCTGCCCGTCCTTCGACTCCCTATAGGAAGGAGAAGAAGAAACGGACCAGAGTCCTCGTGGTGGACGACGATCCACAGACGCTCAGGTACGTCCGGGACGCTCTCTCAGAAGCGGGTTACACCCCGATAGTGACAGGTGATTCCGATGAGGCGCTCGTACTCGTGAAGGAGGAGAGACCGCAACTGGTAATACTCGACCTGTTGCTGGCGGACTCGAACGGCATCGATCTGATGGAGGACATCTTCGACGTCGCCGATGTGCCCATCATCTTCCTGTCCGTATACGGCAGGGACGAGGTCATCGCACGTGCCTTCGAGTCGGGGGCCGCCGATTACATCGTCAAGCCATTCTCGCCGATGGAGCTGGTCGCCAGGGTGAAGGCGGCTCTGAGCAGGTGGAATGGGGGTTACGGAATCGAGTCGTTTGAGCCGTATGTTCATGGCGACCTGATCATCAACTACGCCGAGCGCGCGGTGACCGTTGCCGGTAATCCGGTGCAGCTGACGCCGAGGGAGTATGACCTTCTCGTCGAGCTTTCCGCCAACGCTGGCCGCGTGGTGAAGCACGGCGATCTGCTTCATCGGGTCTGGAACCCAAAGAAACCGGGCAACATACATGCTCTGCGGAGCCAATTACGGAGACTGCGCCGCAAGCTGGGCGATGACGCGAGCGACCCGACGTACATCTTTGTCCAGCCCCGAGTCGGCTACCGCATGCCAAAACCAGAGCAGGAGGAGTAACTGCTCGTAACGGTCCTTGTTGGCCTATGTAGCAACTCTGAAGGTCTAAGAATCGATGCCGGGGACGGGGAACGAGGAAGCAAATTCCTTGACCCGTTGAGCCAATGCGCGCTGCTGGGTCGATCCCTCTTGGACTCGCAGTGATTCGACGATGAGTTCGGCGATTGTCTCCATGTCTTCGGCGCCCATTCCACGAGATGTGACTGCGGGTACGCCGACGCGAACGCCGCTGGTGACGCGCGGTGGATTCGGGTCGAACGGGACCATGTTTTTGTTGGCGACGATTCCTACACTACGCATCTTCACTTCTGCCTCGGCTCCCGAAACGTTGAGGCCACGGAGATCTACCAGCATGAGG
>VXTA01000172.1:4776-6356 GCA_009837685.1 Chloroflexota bacterium
CATGAGGTGGTTGTCGGTGCCGCCGGATACGATCCTCATTCCTGATGATGACAGGGCATCGGCCAAGGCAGATGCGTTGCTGACGATGTTGTCCGCATAGGTTTTGAAATCGTCCGAGAGCGCCTCTTTGTATGCGACGGCTTTCGCGGCGATGGTGTGGCCCATGGGTCCGCCCTGCATTCGAGGGAAGACGGCGGAGTCGTACTTGCGTGCCCACGCTTTGGTGGTGAGTGCCATTGCGCCTCGGGGACCGCGCAGGGTCTTGTGCGTGGTGCTGGTTACGATGTCGGCATGAGGTACCGGGGATGGGTGTGCTCCAGTGGCGACGAGGCCGGCGATGTGCGCCATGTCGGCGAGGTGGAGCGCGCCGATGCTATCGGCGATCTGACCGAATCGCTCGAAGTCGATGGTTCGGGAGTAGGCCGAATAGCCGGAGACGATGATCTTGGGTTTTAGCTCGTTTGCGATGCGCTCGACGATGTCGTAGTCGATCATCTCTGATTCTTCGTCGAGGTCGTAGTGGACGAAGTCGTAGATGCGTCCGGAGAAGTTGACGGGTGAGCCGTGGGTCAGGTGTCCGCCGTGGTCTAGAGACATGCCCATAACGCGGTCGCCGGGTTCGAGGGCCGCGAAGTATGAGGCCATGTTGGCTTGCGACCCGCTGTGAGGTTGGACGTTTGCATGTTCCGCGCCTTCGAAGAGCTGCTTGGCACGATCAATAGCGAGAGATTCGGCGGCATCGACGTTCTCGGTTCCGGCGTAGTAGCGGCGGCCGGGGTATCCTTCGGCGTACTTGTTAGTTAGTACTGAACCTGTTGCCTCGAGGACGGCGCGGGAGGCGTAGTTCTCGGATGCGATCAGCACGATCTCCTCGCGCAGGCGACGCTCCTCGGCGGCGATTATCTCAGCGATTCTCGGGTCTTTGGATTGCAGGTTCAATTATTGGCTCGCAGGGTGTCACACATTCATTGAGTCGAGTCTATTCGTGCGGCGCGAGAGGCGGATGCGCGCAGATATCATAAATCCGATGTGTGTCCGTTGGATATGCATTGCGAAAAAGTAGAACAGGAAGGTCCTGTGGCGCAATTGGAGCAGTTCGACGAGATACCGGAGCGCGCGATGGTGGTTTGCGCGCACCCTGACGATGCGGAGATCGGAGCAGGCGGCACGACATCTTTGTGGGCTCGGAATGGTTGCGAGATTTCATACGTGGTCTGCACTACCGGCAGCAGTGGCAGCAACGACGAATCTATGACTTCCGACAGGATCGTAGATATTCGTCGTCAAGAGCAGGAAGCGGCGGCCGATGTGATCGGAGTCACCAATCTCGTGATGTTGCCATATCCGGATGGGATGCTAGAAACGAACCGCGAGTTCTTGGGCGACATGGTGAAGGCGATTCGTACGTATCGACCGGACGTGATCTTCACTCACGACCCGTTCCGGTTCGACGGTTTCAACCATCGGGACCATCGGAACACTGGGATCACGGTGCAGGATGCTGTCTATCCGTATGCTCGTGACCATCTTCACTGTCCGGAGCAACTCGAAGAAGGTCTAGCACCACACCTCGTGAGTGA
>VXTA01000107.1 GCA_009837685.1 Chloroflexota bacterium
GGCTTCGGGGGCCAGTGGGTATTCGGCGGGGATGCTGACGCCTTATTCGGGTTCTAATGATCCGGGGTTGCTGGCGCTTTCAGTGCTTCGTTGAAACTTCACGCGGAGCTTGCTGAGGAGTTGCCGGCGGTTACTGGGATCGATCATGGGTACGACATGGTGCCATATCTTCGGTGCACGTTTGCTGAATCTGGGTACAACGAGGCTAGACAGTTCATGGATGATCGCGTCGCGGATGGTCTCGAAGCTGAGTGGCTGACCGGTAATGAGGCGCGGTCGGTGTGCGATTGGTTGAGTGATGAGGTCGAGGGGGCGTGCCTCACCTCGATCGAGCCTTCTGTTGATTCGCGGCTGCTGACGCAGTCGGTGCTGAAGGCGGCTGAGATTGGTGGGGCGAGGTTGGTGGAAGGCGAGGTGGTGGCTTTTCACCCTCACCCCGACCCTCTCCCATCAAGGGAGAGGGGGAGCAGAGGCGTAGCCCTCACTGATGGATCGACTATTGAGGGGGATGTGGTAGTGCTGGCGATGGGGCCTTGGTCGAAGAATGCGAGTGGCTGGTTGGGGTATGAGATTCCGGTGGAGCCGCAGAAGGGTGAGCTTCTTTATATGTACACGGGGGACGGTCATCCGAAACCGCCAGTGACGATGCACAACATGGATGACGGCGGAGTGATCTTCCCGCGGCGTCTCTCTCCGACGATACTCGGTGCGACTAAAGAGGATGGCAAGGGTTACGACCGCGAGCCGTCGGACTACGCTTGGGAGTTCATAATCCCGCGCGTTCAGCGACTTTCTCCGCTAGTAGATAGATCGGTCGTCTCGCATCAGACGGCGTGCCTGCGCCCGATGCCTGCGGACGGCAAGCCGTACGTCGGCGCAGCGCCTGGTTGGGACAACGTCTACATAGCGTCTGGGCACTGGTCAGAGGGCGTTCACTACGGTCCGTTGACGGGCAAATCGATAGCCGAGTTGATCACGGATGGGGAGACGTCGATCGATATTGCGGCGATTGATGTGGGGCGGGTTGAACTATGATTGCGATGATTTTTGATGATGGGCTATGATGCTCCTCGCCCCGGCCCCTCTGGATGGACGTTCCGTCCGCTGAAGCGCCGGCTTTCGCCGGAATGACGGGGAATGGCAACTCGTCCCTTACGAGGTGTTTGCCTCGGTGAGGCGGTTGACCAGCTCGCTCACACGGCGCGACATTGCCAATACTTCGTCGTCGCGCAGTATTCCTTCGTAGAAGTTGACGTGCAGCAGATTGGCGGCGTTGAAGAGGTCGAGTATCTCTTTGTCGCCGGTCTCGTCGATGATGTTTCGCACTATGGCGAAGAAGTGGGCATGCGAATTGTGTTCCCATCCACGCTGCTGGGCAGTGGCTTTTAACGCCTGCGCCGCGGCGCCCCAGAACTTCTCGGAAGCTTGCACGAGGTCTCCAGCTTGAAGCTCGATGTGCGCCTGATCAAAGAGAGTGGACGAGGTTGCGAGGTATTTCTCGGCGGTTGTCATAGCTTGGAAGTCTATCACCGGGACGCGAGCGCAACGGAAAAGCAGGCTTTGTACGGGCATCCCCCGATCACTCGCTTCGGGAAAGGCGCAGGGGCGAAATCCTGTAGAATCTCTGCGAAAAGAGGCACGCCCATGTATTGCGCGGTTTTGTGTACACTGGTATGATGTTTGCGTAAGTCGAAGAGGCGCGCGCTTGTTTCGATTCACGCGCGCATCAGACTGCTAACGACGGAATGGCGACAAGTCAAAGCTTGTAAAGGAAACACAACGTGATGAAATCCCCTACATCACTGATTAGGTTCAGGAACGCGGTGGGCGTGATGCTGGCTATGTCGGCAATCTTCGCCGTCGTCGTAAGCACCATCTCCATGCCCGGCGACAGGGCGTTCGGGCAGATGATGACGAATAGCGCGAAAGTTCAGGGCGCGCTGGATGATTTGGAAACTGCAGCGGCGGATCCTGACCTTCGCAACGGCGATCCGACTGCCGCAGCCGCCGACGATGATGGCAAGATCACTCTGCTACAGCGCGCTGTGGCTGCGATCCCTGCCGATATTGCGCCTGACACGGACAATGACGGTACCAGAGACCAGACGACTCCCGGTACCGATGATCCGCTCTTCGCGATCGAAGTTGACAACCCGGCGGCTGAAGATGCCGGTACCGGGGAGACCGCCGCAAAGATAAGCATCAACGCAGCGCTAACTGATGGCGGTGGGAGTGCCGCGACTAACGGACTGAATGAGTATCTAACTGCCTTATCCGGCGCACGAGGACCGGTGGGAACAGATGGGACAGAGGCTTTTGAATTGGCGGCCGCGAATACCGCCTTCACCGCGTTGAGGGGAATGCTTTGGAACCACGACGTCGCAACTGACGCCGGTGGCACTGACACTCCGTCACTGGCCCTAACTGATGCCACCAAGTCAACCTTGGACGGGTTGAACAACGGTTTGCTGACATCAACGCCTGCTGATCTAGCGGCTTTCAAGACATCGGTGGAAGACGCGCTGAAAAATGACGGGAACTGGTACCCGGACGACCCTGCCACCGCTCTACCGACAGCAAATGTTGCGGACGCTGATGGCGGTCCGGTTGTCATTGCGGACCGACTCAACGCCCTGTTCAACGACCAAGACAACGCTGATGCCGCCGATGACACTGGCGCGGTACACGATTTGAGTGATGCTCGAACTACCGAGAGCACTAACCTAGCTGGCGCGAAGGCGATCCTCGAGGCCGTAAAGATGGCCGTGGATGATGCTACCTTGCCAGCCGTTAACATGGCTATATACACAACAGATAGCAACCCAGAAAGCGACACTGAGGCGGAAGTAAAAGCGACAGCCGATATGAATCTGGCCACCGCCAAGATGCTGTTGATGGAGCTGGTAGGTCGGTTGAATGCCAGCAACGCTGAAGAGTTCACCGCGCTAGACGAGGTGGTCGCTCTGAGAACAGCGTTGTCAGGTGTTGGTGTCCCATCGGGCGGCGTGACGATGAAGAGGCTGGGTGCGATAGAGACTGCGTTGCTGAAGGACAACGTAGATACTCTTGACTTCGCTCACTCCTACAACCCATCAGCAGACCCGCCGGTGGCGTGTGACGAAACCGCCACCACTGGGATGGATTGCCCGCTCACAGACATTCAAGACGACTCGCTCACGCACATCATCGCGGCGCTCGGCGAACTCTTCGATCTGGATGGAACCGACGCGCAGATGATGGCGGTCAGCGACCTCGATGCGTTGCTCGGCGCAGTGGACTATGCGGTTATGAAGACCATGTTCACGGACACTGGTAATACGCCCGACACGGCTAACGATCTAAGCAATGAGGCGATGGCCGTGAGTGACGCGCTGGCCGCGTTCGCAGCGGTCAAGTCCGCCTTGATGGCTAAGCACGTCAACCCCGCAGATGTCGATGCCGCCACCATGGCATTGAACACAATCGCGGATACCGATGTGGGAACTAGTCTGAATGGCATCATCGAAGCCGCGGCGACGCAATTGAATACCGATCTGGTTCCTGATGACAAGGGTACGATAGACGTAACTGAGAACGCGTTGTTCACTGCGTTGC
This sequence comes from Chloroflexota bacterium, assembly GCA_009837685.1. Lineage (GTDB taxonomy): Bacteria > Chloroflexota > Dehalococcoidia > Lucifugimonadales > Lucifugimonadaceae > Bin127. The sequence continues at coordinate 3,595 of VXTA01000107.1, forward strand.
AATCCAGCATTTTGGCAAGTGCCCTCCCAGAAATGGCACACGCTACGGAAGCCGAAGTGACGGCCGCCGAACTGTCGATGGCGCTGGGGCTTACGCGTACAGACCCAACGGCTGCTGATACAGACCCCAACCCAACTACCGACGATACGTTGGCGACCGATGACTTCTCTGCATTCCTGAATAATGTGGCGATGCTGGAAGACATCATCGATATGGTGGACTCCACTCCCGGTACCGATGGTAACCAGGGCGGTACGACTGCTTTGGATGCTCTTGTCACCGCGTTGGAAGCCACTGTCGTGGACACCACTGACACCAGCGCAAACGGTAGCCTTGCCGCCGCTATGATTGCAGCGGAAGGTTTCAGGACCAACACACTTACGTACAACGACTTCTCAGCGATGGCGGCATTGCAGGACGCTCTTAGCGACCTCGCAACCGGTAACGGCGACCTCGATGCGATGGTCAAGGTAGCAAGGGATGCGCTGATCGCAGCCAACGACAACAAGGCTGGATTGAGTGCCGACGCCCAAGCCGAGGTATCAACTGCGTATCAGGAACTCATCAGCAAGGGCAGCACCCAGCACGCTTTCGCCCAGAAGGCCGCTCTGCTAGAGCTTAAGTCCGCGCTCGAGACTGCTGGCGACGACTCCGAAGTTTTGGAGACGGCGATCCGGTCCGCGCTGACGACACAGTCGCCTCAGGAACAGCAGGCGCAAGCGATGATCTCCCGCATCGAGCCCGCGATCCGCGGCGCTACCGTGTCTGGCGGCGACGTGATCACACTCGAAGTCGAGATATACGGTCTGCAGAACGTGATGGATCCGAAGCTGGCAGACGGTGTGACGTTCGATTGGGGCGACGCCTCATCCGACACTGGACCGTCGATCAGCTACAATGCGCCGAATTCGCCCGGTACGCACAAGGTCACAGCATCGCTTGACTCCAACGAGTGCTACCACGCGGACAGCGATGAGCAGATGGAGAAGTGCTCGGCATCGTTCGAGATCCGAGTGCGCCGTCCGTCGGCTGAGCAAGAGCCTGACCCGGCTCCGGTCAACCCGCCTGGCGACATTCCTGAGCTCCTAGCGGACGACGGTGGCAACCAGTACGCGGTGTTCACGCCTGAAGAGGGCGGTTCGTTCAGTGGCGAAGGCTACTCGATCACCGCTGCTGCTGGCGCGGTCCCGAACAACGAGTTCATCGGAATTCGAATGTCGGACGGCGGAGCGGCCTCGAACGCCGGCATGACGCACCAGCGCTACACGCTCGGTGGCAACATGTACGGTGTCCACGCGGTCGACAGCTCTGCGCAGGCAGTCAGCTCGTACGCGCTTGAGGACCCGGCCACGGTCTGTGTGCCGCTGCCGGACGCGTTGCGTCAGAACATCTCGGACTTGGCAGTGGTGGCGATCAATGGCGATGGTTCGCTGACGATCCTGTCCGCGCAGGTGCGGATAAGCGACGCTGGCACGATGGTATGTGGTGGCTTGAGCAACCTGCCAGCCTCAGTGGCGGTAGGTAGCGCAGGCGCTCCGGCAGCCATCCCGACGCCGACGCCAGAGCCCACGCCAGTGGCGCCCGACACCGGTGGCACGGCCCCGGCATCGAGCACGATGGTCCTCTGGGCCCTGCTGCTTGGTATCGCAACGCTTGCCCTCGGCAGCGTGCTGGTAATCAGCCGCAGGCGCGAGAGCGTGCGGAAGTAAAATAATCCCCATCCATCCCCTCTCCCTCGATGGGAGAGGGCTAGGGTGAGGGTGAATTAGGGGCAGGCCTTGTGCCTGCCCCTACGTTTTTGTTGCCTTTTTGAACTATGATTTCGATGATTCTTGATGATGGGCTATGATTTTGGTATGGCGACTAAAGACATGGAACGGGTATCGCATCTGGAAGGTGCGTATGAGCACATGGCTACGAAGGCTGAGCTCGCGACTCTGAACGGCGATTACCGGGTTCAGTTTGAGAGGATCGAGCATCGTTTCCAGTCGATCGAAGCAACGATGCGTTCGATGCAAGAAGTGCTCGTCCAGATCATGGAACGTCTGGATCGTATTGAGGACCGTCTGGATCGCCTTGAGAGTTTGAATACTCGGGCTATCGGCTTCCAGACTGAGGGCAGAACTCTGCGCGATGATGGTGACGATTACTAGGTTCTAGGGGCAGGCCGCGTAGGGGAAAGGGGATCTTGGTACCGCTGTGGTTACGCCACTCTCGCACAAATTGTGTCCCCTCTCCCTTGATGGGAGAGGGTTAGGGTGAGGGTGAGACGGGGATGCCGAGGGGCTGCTTTGGGTACCATCATCTTTGCTGTGGCGGGAGATGCCAAAAATCAGGAAATGACGAGACGCGCTCGTGAGTTGCGACGTAACTCGTCAGACGCCGAACAGCGACTTTGGTCTGTTTTGCGCGCATCGGGATTCGCTCACGCGAAGTTTCGAAGGCAAGCACCTATCGGCAGATACATTGTCGACTTTGTGTCCTTCGAACACCGATTGATCGTTGAAGTTGACGGCGGGCACCATCAACAGTCCGATCAAGTGGTTCACGACACTAATCGCACTCGATGGTTGGAATCGCAAGGATTCCAAGTGGTGAGGTTTTGGAACAACGAAGTATTAACGGAGTATGAAGCGGTGCAGGACGCGATTCTCCAGGCGATAGAGAATCGGTGCAATTACCGCCCCTTTGTCCGCCGATCCCCCTCACCCTAGCCCTCTCCCGCGGAGGGGAGA
>VXTA01000235.1 GCA_009837685.1 Chloroflexota bacterium
TCACGCGTCCGTGATACTGGTATCCGCCTCGGTCGAACACTACTTTGTGCACACCTTGTTCCAAGGCGCGTTTGGCAACGGCGACACCAACGCTCTTCGCAGCATCGGTCTTTCCGCCGTCGGATTGGGTTTCGATAGACGAAGCGCTAACCAACGTGTGACCAGCGGCGTCATCGATGATTTGGGCGTAGATCTGTTTGTTGCTTCGGAACACCGAAAGTCGCGGCCTGTCACCGCCGCCGATAACACGACGGCGTACTCGACGATGCCGGATCCAACGAGGTCGTTGGTCAAATTTTCTGTTAGCCATTTGTCGATTAAGCTCCCACACCTGCGACGGTCTTGCCGACGCGTAACCGTAGCTGCTCGCCTTGGTAAGCGATTCCAAACAACGGAATCCGACCAGCTTTGCTCTGGAAGCGGCTCGGTTTGCGGACAGAACGGATGTTCGCCGCTTGTTGGCCCACTTCTTGCTTATCCGGACCCGTGACGGTGATTATGTTGTTGCCTTCGACGCCGAGCACGTTCTTGCCGATCGGTTCGACTTCTATGGGGTGCGAGTAACCGGCAAGCAATTCCAAGCCCTTGCCCTTCTGCGATGCCCGATAGCCGGTTCCATACATGACCAAGCGCTTGCTGAAACCTTCGTTTACACCGAGGACCATATTGTTAATAAGGCTGCGGGACAAACCGTGCAACGACTTCTGTTCGCTGGTTTCGTTGGAACGTGTAATCACGACCTCAGAACCGTTGACTTCGGCTTTGATGCCGCTGTGCAGTTTCTGGCTCAATTCGCCTAACTTGCCTTTAACCGTCACCATGTCGCCGTTGACTTTGACATCAACGCCGCTTGGTAACGTAATCGGGCTATTACCTACTCTGGACACGTCGATCTTTTCCGTTTGGATTACTGGGTCTGCTCAAATCACCAGACGTAGAACAGCAACTCGCCGCCGACACCTGAACGTCGTGCCTGGTCCGAGGTCATCACGCCTTTCGATGTGGACATGAATGCGACTCCACGGCCACCGAAGTAGCGCGGGATTTCGTTCTTGCCCACGTAGATGCGGCGACCTGGCTTGCTGACGCGTTTCAAACCGGTGATCACCGATTCGTCGTTGTCGTCGTAGTATCGCAACGTGACTTCGAAGTCTGCCTTAACGCCGTCGCGGTGCGTTTGCACGTTGGAGATGAAACCTTCGTCACGCATTAAACGGAGCAACGATCGCTTCATCTGCGAGTGGGGAATCTTCACAGTCTCGTGATGCGACATCACTGCGTTGCGGATGCGCGTCAGCATGTCTGATATGGGGTCGGTAACTGGCATTTTTCTGTCTATTGGATCTCTTTTCCGAGTTGAGTTCGGCGTCTACAGGCTGGCTTTGCGTATGCCTGGCAGATTCCCGAGCAGCGCCTGCTCGCGGAACACTATTCTGCACATCCCGAAGAATCTGATGTATCCTCGCGGACGGCCAGTGGCAAAACACCGGTTTCGTTGGCGGACATGGCTGGAATTCTTCGGCAACAAGTGCAATCGGCGCCGAGCTTCCATCTGTTCTTCAAACGGTCGTTGAGGATCGTTTGCCATACGCTTGAGTTCCGCGCGCTGTTGGGCGTGCTTCTCAACAAGAAGTGCACGTTTCTTTTCTCGTTCGATTATCGCCTTGCGAGCCATATGTTTCGGTCTCTTCTATCCGCGTTGATTCTGCGTTCGGATTTCACGTTTCGGGGCCAGATCAGCGTCTCGTCGCAAAAGGCATACCCAGCAATTCGAGCAACCTGCGACCTTCCTCATCGGTGCGGGCGGTTGTGACAATGACCACTTGGAGCCCGCGCAATCGGTCTATTCGATTGTAGTCAATCTCAGGGAACACAACTTGCTCGGTCAGTCCCATACTGTAGTTGCCGTTGCCATCGAAGGAATTGCGGTTGGTGCCACGGAAGTCTCTTACACGAGGCAACACGACGTTGACCAAGCGGTCATAGAACTGCCACATGCGGTTAGATCGCAACGTTACCGACGCGCCGACAGGCATACCTTCGCGCAACTTGAAGTTCGCGATCGATTTTTTGGCACGGTTCACGATCGGCTTTTGACCTGTGATGGTTGCCAAATCACCAGTCGCGGCATCGATGGCGTTGGAGTTGTCGATCGCCTCGCCGAGCCCGATGTTGACGATGATCTTTTCCAGATTGGGCAGCTGCAATGGATTCGTGTATCCGAACTCGCGCGTCAAGACCGGCACTGCGTCCGAGCGGTAAAGCGAAAGCAACCGCGGCATGGTCATCGTCGTGCTGCCGTTAGATTCAGCCATTACGTCCACCTCTTACAGTTCGGACTCGGGTACCGTCCTCGAGCTCCCGCCATCGCACACGTCCAACCTCGCCGGTGTCAGCGTCAACCAAGACAACGTTAGAGATGTGAATGGAAGCCTCGCCTTCGACGATGCCTGTTTGCATGACGCCCGTACGACGGCCCATGTGGCGCTTGACTATGTTTACACCTTCAACGAAGACGCGCTGCTTTTTGAGGTTGACGTGAATCACCTCGCCTCGAGCGCCTTTGTCTTTACCGGACACCACGAGAACGGTGTCCCCTCTTTTGATCTTGTTAGGCATTTTCTTCCGATTACAGAACTTCCGGTGCCAATGAAACGATGCGGTTGAATTCGCGTTCTCGCAATTCGCGAGCAACTGGGCCGAATATGCGTGTGCCACGAGGGTTACCGTCTTCGGCGACGATAACGCAAGCGTTGTCGTCGAACTTGATATAGGAGCCATCGAATCGACGGTACTCCTTGGTGGTTCGAACGATGACAGCTTTGACAACCTCGTGCATACCCACGGTGCCGCCGGGTTGAGCATCTTTGACCGAACACGTTATGATGTCGCCTAGACCTGCGTAGCGACGATTGCTGGCTCCGGTCATGTTGATGCAAAGCACCTCGCGGGCGCCCGAATTATCGGCGACTCGCAGGCGTGACTCTCGCTGTATCATTGCCCGTCTCCAATTGCGGCGTCCTGCTGATCAATCTCTTCGGGCGAATCAATTGGATCAACGACTTCTACCCGCTCAACGACCTGTCGCAGACGCCAGCGCTTCGTTTTGGACAGCGGTCGGTGCTCTTCGATGATCACCCGGTCACCAATCGAAGCCTCGTTGTGCTCGTCATGCGCCACGAATTTGGTAATACGGCGACGGTTTCGCTTGTACACACGGTGACGTTGCGACCATGAGTAAGCTACGACTATAGTTTTGTCGTTTTTGTCACGGATCACCGTGCCAGTGCGCGTCTTACGTTGTCCTGCCATCTATTTGATGTCCTCAAAATGCGACAAATCTCGCATTCGGATGTGATTACGATGAGCCTTCGTCGCCAAGCCCCAACTGTTCTACAATTTGCCGTTCTCTAATCACGGTGTGGATACGTGCGATGTTGCGACGCGTATCGCGCAGCGCGTTCGTATTAGTCAATTGGCGCGTCGTCTTCTGGAAACGCAGATTCATCAATGAACGTTCCTGTTCTTGCAGCTCGCGCCAAAGCTCGTTGTTGTTAAGTTCTCTGACCTCTGAGATGTGCATTTGATGAATACCTTGGGGAGTTGAAAATTCCCGCGTGACCTAGAGTTCGTCGGCTCGCGAAACTATCTTCACCGGTATCGGCAGCTTGGCACCCGCACGACGCAGAGCCTCCCGAGCAGCGTCTTCTGACACGTCAGCAATCTCGTACATGATTCGACCGCGACGAACCGGCGCCACCCAATGCTCGATAGCCCCTTTACCACCCCCCATGCGAGTTTCGGCCGGCCTCGAAGACACTGGCTTGTCCGGGAATATCCGAATCCATACTTGACCGCCACGCTGGACGTAACCCGTTATGGCGCGTCGTCCGGACTCGATTTGCCTCGAGGTGATCCAGCTTGCTTCCATTGCTTTGAGGCCGAAGTCCCCGAAAGCCAGCTTGCTTCCACGATTCGCAACACCGCTCATCTTGCCGCGTTGCTGTTTGCGGTATTTTGTTCTTCTTGGCTGTAGCATCTCTCGTGGACCTCAACTAACCGATTGCTCCGGGCGATCGAACCTCGTCTATCTTCGGTGCCTTTCGGCGCGACCCAGACCAATCGGCGAAACTCCGGTAGTGCCTGTCGTTCGCTGCGCTCGGCCATCTGTCGGCATGTCTCCGGTGAAGATCCAGACCTTGATCCCAATGACCCCGAACGTGGTGTGGGCTTCCGAGATCGCAAAGTCGATCTTGGCGCGCAGCGTGTGCAAAGGAACTCGACCTTCCATCTGCTTGTCAACTCGTGCGATCTCTGCACCGCCTAGGCGACCAGACACCACGACTTTGATACCCTCGGCACCGGAGTCCATCGTTCGTTGCATTGCCATGCGCACTGCGCGTCTATAGGGGATTCGTCTCTCCAACTGTTCGGCGAGGCTTTGGCCAACGAGCTTGGCATCGAGTTCGGGAACCTTGATCTCGTCCGCGGAAATTCTGACGCGGCGCCCGGTGGAACGCTCGATGACGTGCCGTAGCCGGTCGATCCGCTGTCCGTTTCTACCGATAACGATCCCGGGGCGGCTGGTGTAGACATTGATACTCATGTCGCCACCGCCACGGTCGATGTCAACGCGTGAAATCGCACCTTCGCCCTGATACTCTTCAGCGACGATTTGCCGGATCCTGTAGTCCTCTTGCACCAATTCGCGGTAGCCCTCGGGTTTGCCAGCGAACCAGTTAGAACGCCATTCGGCGGATACGCCGAGGCGGAAACCTATCGGATGTGTCTTCTGTCCCATTGATTGTCCGATCGTCAGGAGCTAGTAACTATGCCTACTCTTCGTCTACCTCGATTGTGATGTGCGAAGTCGGCCGGTTGAACGCGCCTGCGCGGCCTCGAGCTTTAGGTCGAAAGCGTCGCATCGTTACCGATTTGTCGGCAATGATCCTCTTTACCACCAAAGATTCGCGATCTTGCAAATCGTTGTTCTCCGCGTTTGCGGCAGCCGAATGCAAAACCTTGTAAATGATGCTCGCGCTCGGGGTAGTCATGTAGCGGAGGTAGGCTAAAGCATCATCGACCTTCATGCCGCGCAGCTCGTCCATCACAAGTCGCAACTTGTGGACGGATACACCTACATTCTTGGCTCTTGCGATCGCCATCGCTTCGATTCCTCAGCGGTTCCCCGAGTGGGACCGGAATACGCGGGTCGCCGCGAATTCACCCAATCGGTGACCAACCATGTTTTCCGTGACCAGAACCGGTATGAACGTCCGTCCGTTGTGTACGGCGAACGTCAGACCTACCATGTCCGGCATGATTGTCGACGCGCGCGCCCATGTGCGGATCGCGCCTCGAGCCCGCTCACGCCGCGCCTTGGCGACCTTTTTCATCAGCTTGGGATCCACGAATGGACCCTTTTTTACCGATCTGCTCATGTTCAGTTAACTCGACTATCGATTCAAAATCGTTTACGTCCGATGGATCAGCGTTCGTAGCGCCGGCGACGGATGAACTTGTCTGTACGCTTGTTGCGTCGCGTCCGGTAACCGAGGGTCGGTTTGCCCCACGGGGTCTTCGGTTTCGAGAAACCGATGCCCGAACGACCTTCGCCACCACCGTGCGGGTGAGCGTCGGGAGCCATCGCGGTTCCTCGCACGCTCGGCCGCTTCCCACGGTGTCGGGAACGTCCGGCCTTCCCGAGTTTGATGTTCTTGTGGTCCGGGTTGGATACAACACCGATTGTGGCCCCGCACTCTTGGCGGACCTGACGCATCTCGCCCGAAGGCAGACGCAGCAGAATGAACGATCCTTCGTGCGCCATAACCTGAGCTCCGGTTCCGGCGCCCTTGGCTAACTGACCGCCACTTCCGGGAGTCATTTCGATGTTGTGAACCATCGTTCCCTGCGGGATGTTCATTAACGGCTTGGCGTTGCCAGGCAGGTCTGGAGCGTCAGGTCCCGCTTCGACCTTTCGGCCGACTGTGAGTCCTTGCGGCGCTACGATGTACGATTTCTCTCCATCTTCATATTGGATCAAGGCGATTCGTGCGCTGCGGTTGGGATCGTACTCAATTCCCAAAACTTCGGCTACCCCGGATCGGTTGCGCTTGAAATCGATCATGCGATATCGGCGCTTGTGACCACCACCGCGACGGCGCACCGTGATACGTCCCTTGTTGTTGCGTCCGCCCTTTTTCACCATCGGTGCGAGCAACGATTTTTCGGGACGTTTCTTGGTGATATCCGAAAAGTCGTCAACAACGTTGTTTCGACGACCCGGAGATGTGGGTTTATGTTCTTTCAATGGCATATCTG
>VXTA01000075.1 GCA_009837685.1 Chloroflexota bacterium
ATGCTGTGCTGCCATTCGTGCGAAGGTGTTTCGAGGACTTCCGAACCGGTATAGCTGTGACCGCCCCCCTCGTAGGCAACGCCTTCCGGATTAGGGAAGTAAGAGTGACACGGTTTCAATTCGATGGCACCATCCGGGGACTCTACAGGCTCGAATATGTGCGAGACCGGATGGCCGTCAAGGATGTAAAAGGTGCCTCTGGGCTTCATGTAACGGGCAACTATCTGTGCCCAGCCTGTCATATCCGGCAACCAGCACAACGCTCCAATTGCAGTATAGACGATGTCGAATTGTTCGTTCAGAACGTCCGGCAAATCGTAGATGTTGGAGCGGATGAAGCGCGTGTTTAGACCCAATTCATCGTTCAGTTCACGGGCCAACTCGATCGCAGTGTCGGATATATCGACGCCAGTCGCGTTCGCCCCCAACCTCGACCATGACATCGTGTCCATCCCGAAATGGCACTGTAGGTGCAGCAGCGATTTGCCTACAACCGAACCCATCTCCTCGATCTCGGTTTTTGTCAGGGTGATGTCGCCCGATTTGAAGCCATTGACGTTATAGAAACTCGATGAGGCGTGGATCGGTGTCCGCTCGTTCCAGTTTTGACGGATTTTCTTGAACTTGTCATCCATGGGACTATCGCTTCGTAGCTTGTATCGACAACATGAAGGGGATGTTGCCGTCGTACCTCTTCAGCCGCCACCAGCCGTCAGTACTCCGGCGCATCTGCGGTTGCGCTTGGAAGAACGAGAATGGAAACTCGTGCATGAACTCAATCTTCAAACCTGCTCCGATAAGCGCGTTGACGATCTCCGACAAGCTGTGTTGCCATTCGTAGACCGGCGTCGTGATCGAGCCTGAACCGGCATATGTGTTCCGTTCGCCTTCTTCAAGCAGGCCTTTCGGGTCTGGGAAGTACGCGTAGCGAAGCTCTAGATCCTCGGTCCCGTCGACACTCGTTACGGAGTTGAAGATACGCCCTGCAGGGTGTTCGTCGAGCATGTAGAAGATGCCTCCAGGCTTCAAGAAACGCGCGATGACCTGAGCCCAGCGCGTCAAATCTGGAAGCCAGCACAATGCTCCTAGAGCTGTATAGACGATGTCGAACTCTTCATTCAGCACTTCGGGCAGGTCATAGACGTTGGATCGGATGAAGCGCGCGCCTAAACCCAGCTCATTATTCAGCTCATTCGCAAGGTCGATTGAAGCGTCCGACAGATCCACGCCAGTTACCTCTGCACCGAGACGCGCCCACGACATCGTGTCCATCCCGAAGTGGCATTGAAGGTGTAGCAACGACTTCCCAGCGACGGGCCCGATCTCATCGATCTCGATGTCGGTGAGCGTTATACGACCTGCTTTGAATCCTTCGACGTTGTACATATCTGAAGCAGCATGGATCGGGGTCCGCTCGTTCCAGTTGCGACGGTTTATTTCGATGCGTGGGTCCATGGATTGCTTCCAAATCGCGCTTGACAAACAGATTCAGATCGCGCGTTAGATGGGAAAAGGTAAGTCTAAAACACCCGTTTTCAAACGAGATATACTGTTTAGTTGTAAGGGGACGAGTGGATTCGACAGGGAGCGTACCGCAAGGTTGCGTGTCGTGGCGCCTGACCACGATAAAACGGGCAAAAACACAAACGGCGAACGAGAAGTCGCCCTCGCAGCTGCTTAATCAGCCGCGACGTCCGGTAGGAGTCGTCCTCAGCGGCACTTATCGGGCGCCGAACTCCTGAGGTGCGGATGTGCAACGCCGGTAGCACGTCCAAAGGCAACCGGCAACCGTGACCAGTGACGGAAGCCGTTGGCATCGTCCGGTAGCGGTATATGCAACCAACGGCTACACACGTAGAAGCTTTGACGTGAAACTTTCTGGACGGGGAGTTCGCCCCTCCCCCGTCTCCACCAGCAAGTTGTGCTCGCGGCACCAAAGCCGCGAGCGAATCATTTGCCGCCAACGAGAACCAACTCTCGATGCGCATTCGCCTTCCTAAGCGGCGGCCAATCTCCCGCGAACAGTGCTCCATTCGTATCGGCGGTGAGGATATCTCATACACGCTGCAACGTAGCACTCGTCGCCGTCGGACGATCCAGATCCAACTCGATCCCGAATCAGGACTAAAAGTGCTGATTCCACACACGTTGTCCGACAGTGAGGTCGAGGAATTCCTGCTGAAACGCTCTGATTGGATCCTCAAACATCGGACTGATATCCAAGCGTCTAATGACCAATTCAATTGGGCCGAGGGTGGCACGATGCAGTTGCGCGGAAACCCGATCCAAGTTGTGGTTGAAGAACGAGACGTGAACGATGTGGGGCGCGACCTACCACCGACCGTAGTGAAGTCGTTGGAAGGTGAGATGGTTACCGTAATCATCCCTCCGGGGATGACGCCAGAAGAGAAATCGAACATAGTGAAGAAATGGATGATGGAATGGTATCGACAGGAGGCATGGGACTATCTCAAAGCTAGGGTTGCCGATTACGGAAACGTCATGGGGGTCAAGCCTAGCCAGTTGAAGCTGAGCAACGCCAAGAAACGCTGGGGTAGTTGTAGCGGAAAACGATCGATCAACCTCAACTGGCGTCTTATCATGCTCAACGATCAGTTGATCGACTATGTAGTAGTTCATGAACTCGCGCACCTGATCGAACTGAACCATTCTCCCGGTTTTTGGGATGTTGTCGAACGTGTATTGCCGGACCACCAAGGGTTAAGGCAGCAATTGCGTCAACAATCTCCGTCGACTTTGGGTTAGAAACCTGATTGGTGGTTTCAAGGCGATAGAGCGATCGTCGCTCCGCCGCTAGCAATGCAGATCGCACCTAAGGCACGGACTGGTGTTACACCTTCTTTCAGCACGATAGCGCCGTATCCAACCGCCACCAAGATCGAGATTTCCCTGAACGGTCCGACATAGCTGACAGGTGAAAATGTGAGTGCGGTCAAGACAAGGGTGTACGCTGCGAACTGCAGCAGACCACCAATCACGAGAATCTTCCAATGCCGCCGCGCCTCATCAATGAACGCTTCTCTCGTCTCTAGACGCGATTGAATGGCCATCATTCCTAAACCGCCGCCGAGTTGCAGAAAGAACATATAGAGCGCCGGTTGGACGTGTTTCACTCCTTGTGCATCGACCACGGAGTAGATGCCGATGACCAGCCCAGTTAGTATCGCCAGCATCCAAGCTGGACGTACTTGAGCTCGGAAACGCTTCACGGCTCTCCATCTCCTCATCAACATCAACCATGACCGCACGGTTCGCTTAATCGTAGCCGTCTCAATGTCTGAAATCGCGATGAAAGCGAGGCCGGTCACGATCGAAGCCGCACCAATAGCCGCCTGCCAAGACATCGATTCGCCCACGACGAACACGCCCAGAATTGGGATTATCGCCAATCCTAACCCGCGGGCTACTGGGTACACGATCGAGAGATCACCGGTGTTGTACGCGTAACCTAGAGTGGCGAAGTACCAGATGTGCAGCACGATGGTCGCTAAGATGAACCACCACCCGGTCCCTCCGGGAAAATCAACGATGAGCAAGTAGATCGCTAGTGGAAGGACGAGTATCGCCGACGTGACGGCCATCAGCGCCGTCGTGACTGCTGGCCTCGTCGCTCGTCGAACCATCAGATTCCACGACGCGTGCGCGAACGCTGACGAAACTACGAGCAAAATGGCTAGCGGGGTCACGGAAGGAGAGCAGTGTGTGCACGACGCATAGATGTCGATTGGGTTGGCGATAGACTACAATGCGCGTCGATAAAGGAACGAAATCAATAGCCCGCGGAGCCGGAACAGATGCATTATCAAGACGAACGGACGCACGGATGCAGAATATCCGACGCTTGGACCTACCGAGGCCTCAAGACCGTCGTGATGGAGAACGAACTGCTCCGCGTAAGCCTCATTGCCGATAAAGGCGCTGACATGTTCGAGTTGGTCCACAAACCCAGCGATACCGATTTCATGTGGCGCACGCCGTGGAGCGTTCGCAACCAGGCTTTGTGGGTGCCATCTACCGGGTGGGGCGAGGGGATATTCCACGACCTTTACATTGGGGGTTGGAACACGATAGCCCCGACCGGAGGTTTCGAGCAAGACTACATGGGCGCCGAGATAGGGCAGCACAACGAGACGAACATGATGCCGTGGGACGCACAGATCGTAGAAGATTCGCCCCAGCGTGTATCCGCGAAGTTCTCCGTACGTGCCGTTCGGACTCCTTTCTGGATCGAGAAAACCGTCAGTTTGGAGTCTCAATCACCAGTAGTCACGGTAACTGACACGTTGATCAACGAAGCCGAGGAGCCCGCTCCTGCTCAATGGGGGCAGCATGTAGCGCTTGGCGACCCATTCCTGACTCCCAACTGCATCTTGGACTTTGCAGGTGGCGACTTCATCGTCCCCGAGTCGCCTGACGGATCGATTCCGCCCGGCTCGCGATTGATGCCCGATCGCACTGGTTCATGGCCCGTAGCCGAAGCACCTAACGGATCAGAGGTCGATCTTACGGTGTTCCCACCGAAGTCCGACCGACTGGTTGACTATCTCTCGTTTAACAACCTTGTAGATGGATGGTACGCGGTTACGAACCCTGATCGCGGCGTAGGTATCGGTCTGCGATGGGATAGCGAAGTGTTCAAGTACCTCTGGTACTGGCAAGTGTTCGGCGGCCACAGCGGCTACCCGTGGTACAAGCGCACCTACAACGTCGGACTAGAGCCGTTCACGAGTTTACCCAGCGGCATTGCGGAGCCGGGAAGCGACGAATCGACCTCGCTGATGTTCGAACCGGGTGAGGCGCGGAGTTCGACTGTGCGGGCCACGGTTTACGAAGGTAACAACGGGGTTACGGGGATCGACGGCGATGGCAAAGTGACGCTACGCCAATAATCGAGTCCACGATGTCGTCATTCCGACGAAACCTGGAACGCGCTTGTTGCAATTCACGACCGCCAGATCCGATTCCAGTAGGACCTTAGAAACTGCCAGTATGTCATCTCGACGCGGTACCGGTTCAAGTACTTGCGATAGTCGGCCACGGTCCAAATGATGGCGACGAGCAGAATGATCCATATGACCGCTATCAAGATCATCGGCTACTCAACCAAGATTCCATGACGTAGGAACACGGCAGTTTTACTGGCTTCCCGCCTTCATCCATCCTGCGGGTTTCGACTGTTTCACACCTCCGCGATCACACGCGTGCCCGTCTTGTGTGCGTTGATCCAGTCCCAGTTCAGCGGTACGCCGATGCCGTGCCCCGTAGGTGCGTAGACACAACCGTTTTCGTCGACTGAGTCCAAGTTGTCGGAGTAGTTGACCCAGATCGGCGGCTTGTTGGTTTTGATGTTGGGGTGCACCAAGCCGAGTTCGTAGTAGTTGGTGTTTCGTACCGCCGACATCAGATGCCGGTGAGCCGGGTCGGGACCGTGTGTTTCGACGTCAAGTCCTACGCTTTCGCAAGCGTGGAATATCTTCATCGCACCTGTGATGCCACCGTCTTCGTGAGCGCCGACTCGCACGTAATCTGTACCGTCGGCGAGGATGAAGTTCATATGCTGTTCAGGCAGTCGGATGTGCTCGGTTTGCAATAGCGGCGTCTTGACGAGTTCGCGGAGTTTTCGATGGGCAAAAGTCGAAACACCGCCATCCATGTAGACGTCTTCCCACCAGAAGAATTCGGCTTCATCGCAAGCTTTACCGAGTTTGAGAGCATCGCCGAAATTCTTGACTTCGTTCGCTGGATCGATCATCAAGTCCATATCGGGACCCACCGCATCTCGCACCGCCAAGACGTTGTCCACTTCGCGTTTGATGTTTTCGCCGGCGAGGCCCCATCCGTGGATCTTGAACGCGGGGTATCCAATCTCCTTGCATGTGACCGCGAAATCGGCGAAGTCCTGCGGCGTCGTCAACCCTCCGTTCTCGTCGCCATGCAAAGTGGACGCATACGCTGGAAGCGGTTTTCGCTGCCCACCGAGTAGCT
This sequence comes from Chloroflexota bacterium, assembly GCA_009837685.1. Lineage (GTDB taxonomy): Bacteria > Chloroflexota > Dehalococcoidia > Lucifugimonadales > Lucifugimonadaceae > Bin127. Next base: position 6,007 of record VXTA01000075.1, read on the forward strand.
GGAACAGCGGCTCTTCGTATACCTTGCCCGCAATATCCCAAAGACAGATGTCCACGACCCCAAGGCCCAACGCGGCGGTGTGGCGCAGCCCGCGTTTCATCGCGTTGTAGTGCACCTCGCGTTGCATTGCGTCTTTTCCGATCAGATACGGAGCGACGGTTTCTATGTCAGCGAGGGCATTTCCGCCAGCCCCTGGATATTCGCCGACTACTCCTTGATCGGTGTGGATTGAGAGGACGCCCCCGCCCATCTTGAGCTTTGCACCGGGTTCGTACAC
>VXTA01000006.1 GCA_009837685.1 Chloroflexota bacterium
CGATTGGGAACAGCTTCGGTCGCTGGTCACCACGTACCTTGCCAGCCTTCCGGCTGCGGATCGCGCCGAGCAGTGGCGCGACACCGACATCGACCCTCCAATGGGCTTGGTCGATCACGTCGTCCGCAGCGGCATCGAGCCGCGCAGCATCTCCGCAGTTGTCTTCGCTGGGGACGCTGAATGGGACCGACAAGAAGCGATTACACTCGCGGCGGCCGGCGAGATGCTCCAAATCCGACTTCGCGAAACGCTTCGTGAAGACCTTGGCGGTACGTATTTCGTAAATGTGAACGCCAATCTCCAATCTCTGCCCGATCACGAGTACCAAATCTCGGTATTCTATGGCAGCGACCCCGACCGTACAGACGAACTCTTAAATGCGGTTATCGGTGAGGTCGAATGGCTCCTCGAAGGAGGCGAGCAGGAATACTTCGACACCGCTACCGAACTCCTGCGTACACCCCGTCAGGAGCAGCTCCGAGAAAACGGTTTCTGGCTGAACCAGATCCAAACCATCACACAACGCGGCGGTTCGCTCGACACCATCCTCCAATTCGAAGAAACACTAGATGCCATTACCCTAGACCAAGTCGTCGCCGTTGCCCAACGCTACCTTACCCCTGGCCGCTACATCAGAGTGGTCCTGCTACCTGAAGAGGAGTAGCTGTCCGCAAAATCCGCAAGTGAGCATGTGGATGCGCGCCGAAACTAATCCCGCGAATCAGGTGGCGAGGACATTCGTGGCATGTTTCGCTGGCGACTCGCGCAACGCTAGGATAGCCACCGCGCCAATCAGGTGAGTGGCTATTAAGCCGGAAAACACACCTGCGTACAGACCGGTTCGAGCATTTTCAGTGAGCACCCCAGACCTGTATTTGCAGACCTTATTTTCGCTGGATGAACGTGGTCGAATACTCGGGACGCGTGAGCCGTCCGAGGGACCAGGCCCGTTGTTCTCGCTGATCCGGGGAAGGTCAGGTTGCACGTGGGCTGTAAGATCTGACGTGCCGCAGGATCTAGCTATGGAGCTTGATTCCTTGGCACTGGAGGAGCCGCCAGTCTCAGACTTCCGAAATGACCCAGTGCACGCGGAACAATATCTGTCGCTCGTGGAAGGCGCGGTCTATTCTGGGCCAGCATTTACATTTCCAGAGGAGATAGCACGACCTGATGGCACGATCTTCATCAAAGACGTAAGGTTGCTCGAACATCACTTTTCTGGATGGAAGTCGAGCGAGATAGTGGCGAGTTCGCCCATCGTGGCATTGATTGAAGATGGACATGCGGTGAGCGTGTGTTTTTGTGCTCGGCGCTCAGACGTTGCTGCGGAGGCGGGTGTTGAAACGGCTGTCGAGTTCCGAGGGCGCGGTCTCGCATCACGAGTTACAGCTGCTTGGGCCGTGGCGATCCGAGATTCCGGCCGCGTTCCGCTGTACAGCACATCATGGGATAACAAGGCATCGCTGGCCGTTGCTCGAAAGTTGGGTTTAAAGACTTATGCGTCATCTTGGAGTATCACGTAGAAGAGATACTAGAGCGGTCAAGTTCGGCGGCTCGGTGGGTGGTTCATGCGCATGTAGATGCCACCGGTTCGTAGCTCGTCAAGCATTTGGTTTAGTCGTTTGAGTTTGGTTTCGGGTCGTTTGGCGCGGTTTATCCAGCCGATGTAGTCGTTTTGCTGATATGCAGGGCGGGCACAGTAGGCGTCTGTTAGGCCGTGGTTGTTTAGTGCCTCTTCGACGAAGTCCGGAATAGGATAGATCGGTCTGGTCAGATTTACTTTAAGTTCGTCGGACATGGTGCTCCGTTCGTGGTGTGTAACTCTTGTCTTTCGGGACTGATTGCGCGGTGACGGTCTAGTCCAACTTAAGCACCATCAGGTGTTCGTCGATGTACTCACCTTCTACGAGCATGGCCCGCGGCGTCGTGCCGCAAATCTCAAATCCGAAGGAGGCATAGAGTGACTTTGCGCGTTCGTTTGTAGTCGTGGCGGTCAGTTGGATAGTGGAGAGTCCGGGTATACGGCGTGCCCGTTCCAGAACGGCTGCGACCATCGCGCGTCCGTATCCACTGCCTTGATGCTCGGCAGCCACATGCACGGCGACGATTCTGCCGGTGTGCATTTCTTTGGGGGCCTCATATCGAAAGAAACTGATCGAGCCGACGAGGTCACCGTTGGCGAAACAGCCGAGGGTGAACGCATCTGTAGATTCTGGGGTTTCGGCCAGCCGATCGGCGAACCGGGCTGGAGGCCAGTCTAGTTCAACCTCGTAAGAGGAACTGAAGATCGTCGGGTACTCCTTGAGGGCTCTGAGCCTGAGAGTGCGGTATTCTAAGGCATCGTTCTTTGTCAATTCGCGGATCTGCATACAAGGCGTTACGAATCTTTGTGTCCGTTATTCCATTAGAAAGGACTATATATGGAGCCTCGCATCAGCATCATCACTTTAGGCGTTAACGACCTGCAACGCTCGGTCGAGTTTTATCGCGACGGATTGGGACTGCCACTTTTTGACGAAAACACCGAGTCGATCGCTTTCTTCCAGACCAGCGGGACGTGGTTGGCGCTCTACCCGCGGGAAGCCCTCGCAGACGATATCGGCATTGCCACCAAAGCCAGCGGCTTTTCCGGTGTGACGTTAGCTCACAACGTGAGGACGCGTGAGGAGGTCGACTCGCTCTTGGATGTCGCTGTATCTGCGGGTGCCACGTTGGTCAAATCAGCGCAAGATACTTTCTGGGGTGGCTACTCTGGCTACTTCGCCGACCCTGAGGGACATCTCTGGGAGATCGCTTGGAATCCCCACTTTTGGATCGAATGAGCGCTCCAAATACCGACATCCCAACTATCGAGAGCCAGAGCCGTCGTTGGATGTAACATAACTCCAGCCACAAAAAACGTCGGGGGAATCGTAGAGATCATGTCACATCACCAACCACTTGCAGGTCGCGCGGGTATCGTTACGGGCGGGGCGCTCGGTATCGGAGGCGGCACTGCCAGACGATTGGCGGCTGACGGCGCCAGCATTCTTATCGTCGACATCGTCGAAGACGCGGCGCAGCGGAATGCGCAGCGCATCAACGATGCTGGCGGGTCTGCGACATACATGGTCGGAGACGTCGCTCAGGAAGATGTCGCAAAGTCGATGATCGAGCGTTGCGTCGACGAGTACGGTCGTCTCGATATATTGATCCAGAACGCGTACGGCGGCGGTGTGGGACGTGACGGCTCTGCGGTCGATGTTGAACCTGATGCATGGAGATCCGGTATGGATCTGCTAGTGGGGGCACAGTTTTTGGGCGCCAAGTACGGCGTTCCAGCCATGGAGGCGTCTGGCCATCCCGACAACTTCGAAATACCTGAATGGAAAGGTGCCGGACGACGACACGGTCAGCCGCCGAAGATGGAAGTCGGGCGAATCGTCAACATCTCGTCCGTTCACGGGCTGTTGCAGGCCCCCAGGGCGCTGATCTACGAGGCCGGCAAAGCTGCGGTTGTCGGATTGACGCGGCAGATGGCGGTCGATTTCGGGCCGCTGGGCATCACCGTGAACGCCATCGCACCCGGTCACATCGTGACCGAGCGCGGCGAGGCGATGTGGGCCGAACTCGGCAACGACGCTGGCTTCGGACTATTCGAGCGTCACTATCCGGTTAGACGTACTGGGGTGCCGGCTGATATTGCGAATGCGATCGCCTTCCTATGTTCACCGGATGCTTCGTTCATAACTGGCGTCGTGTTGCCAGTGGACGGCGGTATGTCGATCCAGCTGCAAGAGAACATCGTGATGCACACCAAGGACTACATCGTGGCGAACCCGGACCTGCGAACGCATTTCGATCACGGTCGTTTGGGTTAACACCCAGTTCAGATAACCGCTACCTCGTCGCCGATGTGGATGGTGCCTGCGTTCTGTGCTTTGAGTGACACGGCGAATTGAGGTTCATCTTGGCAGATGATGCGGGTCAGCGTGCCCATTACGTCGATGTCTCGGTCACCAGATGCCGGATCTACGTGTGTCGCCAAGCAACGAACGACGGTCTTCCGGACCTTGAAATCGACTTCGCCGATGCGGATTTTCCGCCCAATCCAGCCGAACTCTTGCCACGGATCGCAACCTTCGATGGCGATGTTGGAACGGAATCGGAGTTCTGAGACCGCCGACATTCCGGCTGCTTTGGCTAGATCGGACAGGCTTTCGCGTGAGTGGAGCGTGGTCAAACCTGCCGACGTGTCGTGGAATCGCCCATCGGAGCCATTGCCTACGAGTCGCAACGGTAGTTTCCGCCGCCCCGCGGCAGACGGTGTGCCATCGAGTCCGGCATACCAACGGTTGAGATGATGCTCGAAGCGAAGCCGATCGCCCGGTTCGTCGATAGAACCTTCGACTAATTCATCGGAATCAAGGAATTTGATCCATGCCCGGCGCGTCGCCGGGTCGTAGCCGCAACGCAAGAGTGCCAGTGCTGACGTGTGTTGTAGAGATGCGAACCAAGTTTTGCGTCGCCAATTGACATCGTTTGGTGGCCCGGCGTCATCGAAGCGGAAACCCAGAACTCGGTCTCCCGTTACCCGGCCACTGGTATCGATATCCAGCGCGTCGCACGGCTCGGCTGGAAAAGACTTGATGGGATGACGATAGAGGGCGACGACTCGCATGACGGAAATCCTATCGTGCATTCGCCCCAGTTGGATGTATTGGGCTAATTCTCGCGTGGCGAACGTGGTGGTATCGTGACGCGTCGGAAAGCGATCCAGATGGCGAAGTCGTAGGCGATCTTGAGCGTACCAGCTGCGACCCAAGGCGTGATGGTCAGCGCACCGGCCCAGAGCCAGCCTGTGACTGTGGCGCTGGGAATCCGTCCTAGCCCGCGCCCTAGGTTTGCCGTACCGGCCATAATCGAATGTTCGTCGGTTTCGGTGATTCCCATCATGTACGCCTGTCGTGTCGGCACATCCATTTCGTCGAACAGCGCCCTCAACAGCCAGAGCACGACAGCGATGATGACTGTCGGCGCAAACGCGAAAAGGATGAGAGCGATGTTGCTGACGACTTGAGTGAGTACCAAAGTGTTAAGCAGTCCGATTCGCCTAGCGACCCACGGTGCCAAGGCGAGTGAGGCTATATTCAACGCATGTGCAGCGATAAGCAGACCGCCAATCGCCGCGGCGGACATACCGAATTTGGTGAAGAGCCAGAAGCTGACGAACGATTCGAAAACCATGCCTCCAGCGAAGGAATCGATAGCGAAAAGACTGGAGATTGTGAGGATTCGTCGACGCGCACGCGCCTTGAAGGGGTTAGCGAAAAGGGAAGAAGTGTGGTCGTTTGCAGTCGATTGCAGATTGACCGCTTTGGAGAGGACAATATAGACGAGCGCGGCGATTCCGTGCATCCCGACATAGAGCCATAGGATGGCGTGGTAAGCGCTGATCGGCTCCCACTCGAAAGTGTTGATGAGAAGAGTGGAGAGTCCGGCAAGTAATGCGCCGGTGGCACGACCGGCAGATGAGGCGATTGAGAGATTCGAGTATGCCCGAGTCCGGCGCTCCTGAGGGACGACTGCGGCGATGCCGGTCTGTTCGAGCTGCATCATCCCGCCCCAATGCGCTCCGCTGGCGGCATACGAACCGAAGAAGCCGCCGACTATCAGGATCCAGAAGTCGTTGGAGACGATCAGCAGGACTCCGGCGAGAGCGGTGATGAGCATGTTCACCACGGCCCAGGTCCGCGTCGATACGCCTCGGCTGGTGAGCATGACGACGACGGAGATTACGAATCCGCCAGCGAGGCTGAAGCCGAAGATGATGCCGACTTGGCTGTTGGAGAAGCCGATTTCGGCGAGGTATATGACCGCTAGGATCGCCATCAGCGACCGAGCGCCATCCCTCACGAATCGTCCGACAAAGAATAGGTACGGGTCAAGCGACGGCCCGCGACGCGGTATCGTAGATGAACTTGACGCCATTAGTGGAAGGTATCACAGTGTAAGGCGTCACCAACTCACGGTCAATCGTCTTCGATCGCCACTACTCGTCCACCGAGACTGCGCAGATTTTGGACCGCGGGATGAGCCGTGATCGCGTCGTCGGCATCGAAGGGTTGAGATTGATCGGATAGCTGATCGGAAGGCGGTGTGGAGAACTGTGTTGGCGAGGGCGCGGGTCGCGTTTCGGAAGAAGCAGTGGCGCGCGTAGTTGCAGGCGCTGGCGAAGGTGCTTGCTGAAGCTGAACTCGGACGTCGGTTCCATAGAC
>VXTA01000239.1 GCA_009837685.1 Chloroflexota bacterium
ACGCGATGCTGCGCTGGTTCGCGACGCCGAAAACCACGCCGCGCTTGCCGGATAAATCGATTGCTACCGCCATCTGTCTCCTCGACGAATACTAAGCCCGGCAATCGCCAGGCTGCCTGCAATTTGCTGCCCAGATTAAGACTATACGCGTCGACGAACTTCTCCAATCTCTAAATCCGCATGCCCAGAACTTGCGTAACTAGTGAACGTTGGGCGTACGAAGTTGGGCTGCGAATAAAACCGAAAAGTTGAAAGCAGACAACAGCCACATGAAAAAGAGACTTACTGTCATGCCGACGTGAGCAACGACGCATAACCGTGGAATCTAAAAACCCCTCAATTCCCCCTTGGGCATCAAGGGAGAGGGGTTTGACCAAACGACTACCAACCTCACCTCTTGAAGCCGCTGGGTCCCTCCTAACCAGCGGCTTCTGCATTTTTCGCGCCCATTTCGCCTTTAGCGCGTCTCACGTCATTCCCGCGCAGGCAGGAATGACGGAACGCCTGCAAGCAAAGCGAGCACGCAAGGGGTTGCCTGACATCAATCTCGAACATCGGATAACGTGACTGGTCGATTCTCTCGTGCGGCCAATTGGCTGGCTCGAGCGAACTTGTACGTCTCGCGAGAGTCTTCGGCCGTCATGTCGGGTTGGCGGTTTTCTAGGATGCAGCTAACGAATTCATTGATGCACTGGACGAATGAGTCGCCCCAGTCGGCAGTAATCTCGTCTTCAGTTACTCGGTTCATCTCGCCATCGGCGTAGTAGGTCAACGGCGGAGTGTCGTAGAGCATCTTTGCGGTGCATCTGTTGACCCAAATCACGCCGCGTGTGCCGCTGAGTTCGAACCACTCGTCGCCCGGGTAGTAGTCCGACCTCACAACCATTTCGTTGCTCGCCTGCTGCTCCCATGAGCCATGGGTCTTGCTACCTTCGTATGACCAAGCTACGAGGAGCGGGGAGTCGTTTTCGTAGCCTTCCTGGGTGTAGCTGGTGCGGATCCATGCGAAGACCTGCTCAGGTTCTCCGAGGAACCACCGGCCCATCGCGAAGATGTGATACCCATAGTCGAGGATTGCCTTGCCGACACCGTTTATCGATTGATCGAATCGCCACGCAATCGATGCGTCGGGAATGTCCCAGCCGTGTTTTCGGTGACCCGTGACGGTCTTCATGCGCATCGAGATCGGCTCGCCGATGACACCATCTTCCCGTATCTGCCTCGCGCGCACGATGGGTCCGCAGTACGCGAAGTTCTCGAAGACACGCATCAACTTGTCGGTCTGATTGGCGGCTTCGACGATGGCGTTGCATTCGTCAAGGGTTATCGCCATCGGCTTCTGCAGGCTGACGTGCTTGCCCGCATCGAGAGCATCAACGACCATTTGCGCGTGGAGCGAGTGCGGCGTCAGAACCTCCACAGCATCAACCGCTGGATCATCCAGCATCGCCCGGTAGTCGGTGTACGCCTTCTCCGCGCCCCACTCTGCGGCACGGGCTTCGGCGACGCCGGGACCGTTATCGGCAACCGCGTAGATTCGGGCGTCGGGGTTGGCGAGATAGCCGGGGGCGTGGAGGTCAGCGATCTTGCCAGCGCCTATGAGTCCGATGTTGAGCATGGTTTTTCCTACCTGGATTCCGGCTTTCGCCGGAATGACTGCGGTCTACCAGTTCGTATGCGACCCATCCCGACGGTGCAGGTGCGGTGCTTCCCAGAACTGGAACGGCTCGGTCAAGCTCGCTTCGTCGACCTCAATGCCTAGCCCCGGCAGATCGCTCAAAACCACGCGTCCCGGCTCAACCGTGGGCTGCACCGGGAAGACGTCGTCTTGGTAGAAATTGTTGTCCGGCTCGCCTACCGAGTGGCGAATCTCCAGCCACGAGAAGTTAGGTATCGCTGTCGCAAAGTGCGACGTCGCCGCTACGCAGATCGGGCCCAACGGGTTGTGCGGCATCAGGTCGATGTAGTGCGCCTCTGCCCATCCCGCGACCTTCATCGCCTCGGTGAAGCCGCCGACGTTGCAGATGTCGAGCCTAGCGTAGTTGGTGAGACCTTTCTCGATATAGGGAAGGAACTGCCACTTAGACGCGAACTCCTCGCCGATCGCGAATGGTATGACAGTGAGTTTTCGCAACTCTTCGTAGGCTTCCGGAGATTCGTCGCGGATCGGTTCCTCGATGAAGTCGAGTGTGTGCATCGGCATCATCTGGCAGAACGATGCCGCCTCGGCAACGGACAATCGATGGTGATAGTCAATGCCGATCACCGGTTCCAACCCCAAGAGCTCCCGAGCCTTAATCAATGCCTCTGCGGTCGGCGCGATCGATTCCCGCGGCTCGAAGAGATTGGGATCGTTTATTTCGCCGATGGTTTGCAAGTTGAGACGCATGGCTTTGAAGCCTTGGTCCCAGATAGCCTTTCCCATCTCGGCCACTTCATCCGCGGTCGTTCCGCCACCGCTGGCGAACGTCGGCACCCATTCCCGCTGCATCCCTCCGAGAAGCTGGTACACGGGAACGCCGAGTTTCTTGCCAGCGATGTCGTGCAACGCGATGTCGATAGCGGACATCGCTCCGGTAATGCTGCGGCCGCCTTCAAAGTACTGCCCGCGATACATCTCCTGCCATATCCGGCCGCGCCGCATCGGGTCCTGCCCGATGAGCCACTCCCGGAAGTGGTCAACCATGCCGCTCACAGAGAGCTCGCGGCCGGAAAACCCTGATTCTCCCCATCCGTAGATGCCCTCGTCAGTCTCCACTTTGACGAGCATTTGATTGCGTTGCCCGACCCATACCGGGTAGTTCTTGATATCGGTAATCCTCATCGGTTTCTCCGTTTGCGCCGTTAACCGGCTCACATAGCGTCAATGCGTTTCAAAGTCTAGCACCGGAAGTGTGTGGCGGTGATAGATTAACCTTTGCCACAAAGCCAACATCTTCCACATCGAGGAGTATTCGATGCGCATCCCACTCCTAGGCATATCTCACGAAACCAACACCTTCTCCAGCGTCCCTGCCGACTACGCGGCTTTTGAAGCCACCGGCATCTTGAGAGGCGAAGAGATCTTCGATAAATTCCGTGACGCTCAATACACGATCTCCGGGTACATCCAGGCTGCAGAGGAACTCGGTTTCGAACTCGTCCCCCTCATGTACGCCGTAACCGGCCCGATCGGCACGATAACCAAAGACGCTTACGACCGCCTCACCGCTGAAATGTTCGGGATGCTCCGCGACGGCGGGCCCTGGGACGCCGTTCTCATCTCCAATCACGGAGCAGCAGTTAGCGAAGAGTTTCCAGACATGGATGGCGAATTCAGCCGCGCCGTACGTGAGATCGTAGGACCCAACATGCGTGTGGGCATCACCCTCGACATGCACGGAAACGTCTCGAAACCAGTCGTGGAACACACCGACGTTTGCATCGTTTGGAGAACAAACCCCCACCTCGATCCGAAGGTACGTGGCCGCAAAACCGCCGACCTCATCGTAAGCGCCGCCAAAGGCGAAATCGATCCCGTCCAGTGGATCGAGATGCCGCCGATGTACGTCAACATCGTCAAGCAGTTCACCGGCGAAGACCCGATGAAGTCTTTCGTCGCCGACGCCGTAGCTGCAAACGAGATCCCAGGCATCCTCGACACCTCCGTCGCCGAAGGATACCCATACTCCGACGTCGAAGAGATGGGCATGTCATGGGTAGCTATCGCCGACGGCGACCTCGAGTTGGCGAAATCCGTCGCCAAAGACATGGCTGCCAAAGCTTGGGAGCGACGCGCAGAGTTGAACGTCGAAGTCGCTTCCATCTCTGGTGCATTAGACATGGCCCTCGCCGAATACGTAGGTCCCCGAGACCTCAACGAGGCTGACGTAGTAGCAACCGACGGCACTGCGCTCGCAATGCCGGATGATGCCGATGCCGCAAGAGAAGGCCCGATCGTACTCATGGACGTGGGCGACAACATCGGCGGCGGTTCTTCCGCGGATTCGACGCACATCCTCGCCCAAGTCGTCGAGCGAGGCATCTCCGGCTTCCTCCAGACGCTTTATGACCCAGAATCCGTGGAAGCCTGTGTTGAAGCAGGAGTAGGCGGCACTGTCACGCTCGATGTCGGCGGCAAGACCGACGACATGCACGGCAAACCAGTACGCGTGACCGGAACCGTCCGAGCGATCACCGATGGACAGTACGAGGAGCTAGGCGCCTCCCACGGAGGATTCCGCTTCTACGATTCCGGAGTCAGCGTACGTCTAGACACCGATGGCGGGCAAACCCTCCTCCTGACATCAGTCCGCGCGGGCAACACTGTCCGATCGCAGATGTACCACATCGGAATCATTCCCGAACGCTACAAAATCGTCGTCGCAAAAGGAGTCGTCTCACCTCGGCCCGCCTACCAGCCAATCGCCGGAAAAGTCATCCTAGTCAACACCCCCGGCGTAACCACTGCCGACATGTCAACCTTTACATACCACCACCGCAGGATTCCGCTCTACCCGATGGAACTGGATGCGGAGTATCAGGTCTAGATGGTTGACGATTCTTGCTCTGTTAAGATGAACACGACAGACGGGATTTATTCATCGTGACTTCTGAAGAACTCGAAGCGATACGAGAAAACACCATCGCCGGCAACCAGCAAACACTTGCTACCTTGACGCAGTTGCAGGCTCAGGCGTTGCAGATCAGCGCGGATTTGTCGGCACGAATGAATGGTGTGGATGAGCGTCTGAACAGCATCGAAGCGATATTGGCATCAGTGTTGGAGCGTTTGGACCGTTTGGAGCAGCTCAACCAAAGAGCTATCGGTTTTGCCACTCGCGACGGCTAAGGTTTCGCCTTTTCTTTCGACGTTCTGATCCCGTTCGCCATTTAATCCAGCGAGTGATTCCGCGTTTGTTATAGTGCGTTCTTGCACATCGAATTTGTCAGGAGCACCACAAGTGGCAGACGCACCTAATGCCGATCAATCCCGCCCAAACGTAATCGTCATCATGGTCGATGACCTCGGCTTCTCTGACATCGGATGTTACGGCGGCGACATCAGCACCCCGAACCTCGACTCCCTCGGCAACAATGGCATCCGCTTCACCCAGATGTACAACGGCGCTCGCTGCTGCCCGTCGCGTGCCGCCCTTCTAACCGGATTGAATCCCCACCAAGCCGGCATCGGGCAGATGACCGCCGACTTAGGTGTACCAAGCTACCAAGGCTATCTGAACGATAACTGCGTCACCATCGCCGAGGTCGCCAAAGGCGCGGGATACCGAACTCTCATGTCCGGGAAGTGGCATGTCGGTGGTGGATACGATCGACGCCTCCGCGACCAATGGGTGCCAGGCGACGAAACGCACCCACTTCCAACACAGCGCGGGTTCGACAAATACTTCGGGCTCCTAGAAGCCGCCGACTCGTTCTGGAACCCCAAGACGCTAGTCCTCCAGGACACGCTGATCAACGTCGAAGCCTCCGATTTCCACCTCACTGACGCCATCACCGACTACGCTGTTTCTCAGATCGACGATGCCATGACCGATGGCGAACCATTCTTCCAGTACATCGCCTTCACCGCTCCGCATTGGCCGCTGCACGCGTGGGAAGAGGATATCGCCAAGTACGAAGGCAAATACATGCGCGGTTGGGACGAGATCCGCGGCTCTCGTCACGAACAGCAGAAATCGCTCGGAATCGTCGACGAGAAATGGCCGATATCAGCGCGCGACGAAGACGCGCCACCGTGGGCCGACGTGCAGAACAAAGAGTATGAAGACATCCGCATGGCCGTCTACTGCGCCATGATCGAGCAGGTAGATCGCGGTGTCGGACGCGTCATCGACACTCTGAAACGCCATGGACAGTTCGAGAACACGTTAATCATGTTCCTATCCGACAACGGCGGCTGCGCCGAACTCTTCCAAGAGGATTCCGACTGGCCCGACCCGTCGCAATGGGAGACCGACCTGACCTTGGACGGCCAACGAGTTCGCGTCGGCGACATCCCCGAACTGCGGCCAGGTCCCGACACCACATTCCAAGCCGTCGAACTCCCTTGGGCAAACGTCTCTAACACACCCTTCCGATTTTTCAAACGGTGGATACACGAGGGTGGAATATCGACTCCGTTCATCGTCCGCGGGCCCGAACCCCTCGCCGAAAGTGCCAGAATCGGCAGCGTCCCGATGGACCTGACCGCCATCGCGGCCCGCGACGGTGCGGCCGGCGGCGCTGTCGTCGCGCACCCGGAGGCCG
>VXTA01000027.1 GCA_009837685.1 Chloroflexota bacterium
AAACCAAGCTATTAGACGAAAGACGCGCAGAATACAAACCTCACACGCAACACGGAAATATATGGATTTGTTCGGCCCAGCACCTGCGGAGGGGTGAAACTGAACCCCAGACGTTTTTCACAAACCACTTGGCCTCGTATCACCTAATAGAACGTGGAGCTCTGTGGTTTCCGGCATGGCTTTACGACGACGGATTTAAGCTTACGGGTAACGGAACCAATCGTCGCCCCAACCTTTCGCCTGACGCGCAGCGATATTTGGAAGGTAATGGTGCCACGGTTTAGGACCTCTTCTATCACGTGCTTGCCGTCTTGCACGACCCTGGATATCGTTCGGCCAACGCAGGTGCTTTACGAATGGAATGGCCCAGAATTCCGATTCCGGGTTGGCCCAATGGGGGTCAAAACGCTGCGCAAAAGTTCCGACATTCAGCCGAACATGGACGCAAAATCGCTGCTCTTTTGGATACTGACACACCCGTCTCAGGTGTCACGACAGGCGTTTTGCGCAGCGAATTCGCCGTGATAGCTGTCCCGTCTACGGTCGACGGAAAAAATATGACGGGAGAGGACTTTAACTTGGAATCGCGATGGGGTCACTTCGGGTCTAATCAGGCGGTGATGCCGGGACAAGGTCACGTTTCAGAACGCGCGTTCACGGCGCAGGAAACGGTCGAACTAGCGGAATGCACAGCGTCGCTAGGCAACACGACGTTTGACGTGTCCATGAACGAACGTGTGTATTGGCGAAACGTGCCCACCGCCGTATGGAATTACAAACTGGGCGGATACCGAGTGCTTAAAAAATGGCTTTCTTACCGCGAACGCAGAGTGTTGGGTAGGCCGCTCAAACCGGAAGAAGTGCAACACTTTACGGAAACCGCTCGACGTATCGCAGCGATAATCGAACTGACGCATCGATCATCGTAGTCACCGGCTTATTGCTGATCGTGTACCAGTTCGGGATTCGATACACATGGATCGGAACGATGCTGAATGGACCGCGGGTGAGGAATTCCCTTCAATCTGCGACACCGACCACTCCGTAATACCCAACCGTCGAATCTCAAGCCTGTTGATTTCGAAGGTGCTACTCTGATAATCGTCCATTTAACCAAAATCCAATGAATCGACAACGGGGATTCCAATGCAGAAACGAACTCTAGGTCGAACCGGACATGACAGCACGGTGGTCTCTTTTGGGACCTACGCAGTGGGCTATGTCGACCAAGATGCGGCGGATCGGGCGATCCAACTCGTTCTCGACGCTGGTGTGAACCACTTCGACATCGCTCCGACGTATGGTCACGCGATGGAGCGAGTGGCACCGTGGATACCTGAAATCCGCAAGCACGGGATATTTGTAGGAGCGAAGACGGCGGTTCGAGATCGGGACGGTGCGTGGCGAGATGTTGAGAGCATCATGCAGCGGATGAATATCGAGGACTTCGACCTTTTCCAGCTTCATTCGGTGGGCAACATGGAACAGTTGGAACTTGCGACCGCCCCGGGTAGGTCTCTAGAAACGCTGGTAGAGATGCGCGAGCAGGGATTGACGAAATGGCTCGGAATCACTGGTCATGGACCGGAAGTTCCGGCGACGATTCTAGAGGCGTTGAAGCGATTCGACTTCGATACGGTGATGTTTCCGCTGAACCCTGCCGCGGCTCGCGATCCGGAATACCGAAGGGTATCCGAAGCGCTGCTATCGGAGTGCGAAGAACGCGATATCGGCGTACAGACGATAAAGATGATCGCGCGCGGCGGGTGGGGCGATGGTGAGAAACAGACCAACACTTGGTACGACCCGCATCGTGAGCAGTCAGATATCGACGCTTCGCTGTGGTGGGTGCTCTCGCATGGCGTACACACTGCGCCGAGTTGCGGCGAGATCAGCCTGTTGCCGAAAGTCCTAGACGCCGCGGAGCGTTTCAAACCGCTGTCAGAAGATCAGATGCGAGCCGTCGAAGAGTCGCAACGTCCGCCTCTGCCCTTGCCTGATCTGGCTATTCCGGCTGCGGCTTGAGGCGACGTTTGTATCCCAAGTCGGGTAATCAACTCTGGTACGAGTCCTGCCGTTGAACCAAGAGATAAAGCGCAAGCGTTTTCTCATGCTGAGCGCGGCTGCTGTTTTCGCGGTGTTGCTCTTGCTGATCTACATGTTGGGTTCAGTGTTGATCACGGTGCTGTTTAGCGCGTTGATCGCGTATGTTTTGCTTCCGTTGACGAATGTGATTGTCCGGGTGATGCCGTGGCGCGAGAGCCGTCCAGAACTCAGTCGGGGGATCGCGATCGGGTTGATTTTCGTTGTCGCTGTCGGTATCTTCGCTGGTTCCATGGCATTGGTGATACCGCCGACGATCGAGCAGAGTCGAGAGTTCATCGATGAGTTTCCGGCGTTCTTCAACTCTGCCCGCGCCACTATCGAAGGATGGATGGGCGACTACACAGAACTGGTTCCGGACGAAGTCAGGGCGCAGATCGAGCAGAACCTAGCCGATATGGGCGGTGTCGTCGTCAACGCTGCCTGGCAAGTCTTACCAAGGACTTTCGGCCTCGTGTCCGGGACTTTCTCCTTGATCATCGGGCTGGCGACGATGCCGCTGCTGATTTTCTACTTGGTCAAAGATTCGCGCGAGATTGGATCCAGCTTGCTGACACCGTTCCCGAAGGCTCTGCGACCGTATTTGCTCGACATTGCGAAGATCGCTGAGAAGACGTTGGGCGGTTACCTGCGCGGGCAACTCATTTTGGCGCTGGCAATCGGTATAGCTGTAACCATTGGTTTGATTGCTTTGGACATCCCATTCGCGTTCTTACTTGGCGTGGTGGCCGGAACAACTGCGTTGATCCCGATCGTCGGTGCGTTCATCGGCGCTGTGGTGGCGATATTGGTAACTTTAGCGACCGCTCCTGAGAAGTTGGTTTGGGTAGTAGCCCTCTACTTAGGCGTGCAGTTAGCTGAAAACACCTTGTTAGCACCTCGCATCCAATCGGATGCTTTGAACCTTCATCCGATTGCCGTCATATTCGTCATTATCGTAGGCGGGCATTTCTTCGGCGTCTGGGGGATAATATTCGGGCCGCCGTTGGTTTCTATGGGCAGGGACATTGTTCGATACGTGGCCGAAGAGTGGGATCGGTTGCCGGATGCAGCAGATCTTGCCGAGCAAGATGAAAACGATTTAGCTGACGATGCGACGGTGAACTAGCACGCACCGTGGATGCGTTACTCAATCACGACCGTGTCCAACCGGTATTGCTCCAACTCTTTCCAGTCGTACTCGACGCCTAGGCCGGGGCCTTCGGGGACAGAGACGTTACCATCCTTATCGATGGAATCGATCTGGTCGGCGTAGTCGCACTTGTAGAGTCGCGGGCCAGGTTCCACAATCTTGGGATGCACCAAACCCATCTCGTTGAAGTTGGAGTTGCGGATGGCGGCCATGCAGTGTCGATGCGGCGGGTTGGAGATGTGCAGTTCGAGGTCTTGGCCGAAACCCTCGGCGGCATGGGCGATCTTCATGACACCGGTTATGCCCCCGTCGTATTCCACGTCGGCGCGCCAAAAGTCTGTGGCCTCCGCTATTGCCATGTCGGTGTGCGCCTCTACCATATGCAAGTGTTCGCCTTGCAGAAGCGGCGTCTTGATCATCTTCTTCAACTGCTTATGGGCCCAGAGCGATACGCCGCCATCGCGCATCGGGTCCTCGTACCAGAAGTAGTTGTATTCGTCACAAGCTCGTCCGACCGCCAGAGTGTCGGCGAAGGTGTCGTAGACGCAACACGGATCGGTCATCAGCGCCATCTTTCCGCCTACGCGCTCCCCTACAGCTCGAACCGTCGCGATCTCGCGCTCGATGTCGACTTCACCCCATGAATGGATCTTGAAGCCGGGATATCCCATCTCCAAGCACATTTCGGCGAAATCGGCGTATGCTTCTGGGCTGCTGAGCCCGCCGGGTTCGCGATCGGCGTGGTAGGTGCTGGCATAGCACGGCAGTTGCTTGCGGTGTCCGCCCAACAGCTGATAGATCGGGGCGTTGTGGTACTTTCCGGCTAGATCCCAGAGTGTGATGTCGATTGGTCCGACACCCATCCTGTCGTTTTTTCTGAGTATCGACTTGGCCTGGTTGTAGAACCGTTCTCGTTCCAATGCGCTCTTGCCGATCACGAAGTTGCCACACAGAAGGATTTGTTAGTACGCGGCCGGTGCCCCGCTCATATATTCGCCGGTGACACCTTGGTCGGTGTGGATTTTGATGCCGACTCTGGTCCGCGAGCCATGAGCGCCGGGCTGGTAGAACTGCCCCATCGCGAATCCGACGTCTGTCGCAAGATCGTACGTGGGAATCCGGTACCTCGAAAGTTCGACGCGTGTGATTATCGGCGCGGCGCCCATATCTCATCTCCAATGTCTGTGAACGGTCTTTCTCGGTCTGCACACAGGTTAACTTAGGCGAACAGACCCGATTTCACCGCGAACGCTTTTTGCCACCTTGCCGATCTGCGAGCCGTTTGATCAGTGCTCAGGCGTGACGACACCTACTTGTAGGCCGAACCGTTCCTGATGGACACCTACGCCGATCACGATCCACCACAAGTAATAGATTATCGACAGCGCAGTGAAAACTGGTCCCGACGGGTTCATGAAATCTACGAACGGTACCGTCAATATCATTCCGATCATTGAGACTACCGCGACGATGCCGATAACGCGAGCGAGTTCCCGATATCCCCCAGGTTTGAATTTCCTAGCGAATGCGAAGCCCAACGCTATGTATCCAGTTAGGCCCGTAACGGCGCCGACCAGCCGGGCAACTCCCCCAGCCGACAGCATATGCCTGGCGGTGGTTTCTAAGGCCTCGGTTTGATCTGGGCCAGTTCCTGCGCCAATACCGTGCTCAATCACGTGCGAAGCGGTGTAATTGAAGGCGTGTCCCAACAACAAGAAAACGACGGCGATCATCACACCGACCAACCCATACTTTATGAAGATGTCCAAAGCGCAAGGGGTTTGCGCCGTCTGCCACACCACGAGATAACCCCACAACAGAAACATCACACCCACGGCGCCTATCGCCGCGGCAAAGTATGTCAACAACGGACGGCCAGCTACCGCATCGACCATTGCCTGTAAATCATTCGGACCAGCCGTTCCGATCACAAAGCCAGGCATCAATAACGTCGAAACGATGTACGAAACCGCTCCTATGATCAGAGCCAGCCCACCAACTCTAGGGACGGTGATCATTGACATTGCACTTCCTCCGGTCGATCGTTGCCGATGCGATTATGCCATGGTTTGGGACTTTACCATGTTGCCCACGACCGTTGTCGCATCTGCGTACGAGTGCCGCGATTTGGCGTAGGCGCGTTCAACTGATCAATTCGCCGTTCCATAACCGTTCGACGAAGCGTTCGGCTGGCAGTATCAGAATGCCGTCATCGGTTAATCTGAGGCGTTGTTCGTAGCGATCTAAGAACAGCTCTACTCGAAAAGCGTGGGTTGAGAGCCCAACAAGTGGGGACCATCGTTCCTCGTTGAACCAACGGCGGGATTGGCTTCTTGGGCCTGCATCGTCTCCCATTCACGGGGTTTCAGCGCTTCTAGCAAGACGGTCTGATCTACGGCATCGTCGAGCCATATCGCTGCCCAGTCGTCATCAAGGATTACGGGCATACGGTTGTAGATGGGCTCCATCAGCGAGTTCGGTGAAGTTGTGATTATGGAGCACGACTCGACCAGGCCACCGGGGCCGCGCCATACACTCCAGATCCCCGCAAAGGTGACAACTGGGGTTTTTGTGTCGGATATCCAAATCGGCGTTTTGTTTCGGGGTCCATCTCGCCGCCATTCGAAGAAACCGTTCGCTGGTACTAGGCAGCGTCTCGCTTTGAACGATTCACGGAACGTCGGGCGTTCGGCTACGGTTTCGGATCTTGCGTTGAACATAGGGCGTTTGAAGGCGGTGTCCGGTTTGGCCCAGTGGGGGATCAATCCCCAACGCATCATCGAGCCGACGCGTCGGCCATCCGTCTCTGTGATCGTCAACACTGGCATCGTCGGCGCGATGTTCCAGCTTGGCGCGTATGCATCTGGCGGCATCCTTAGTTCGAAACCGAGCAACTCGACCAACTCGACGAGATCGGTGAACAAGACGAAACGTCCACACATCTCTATACAGC
>VXTA01000007.1 GCA_009837685.1 Chloroflexota bacterium
AAATCCAAAGGCCTCACCAGCACCGTCACCTTCCCCGGCGGAAACCTCGCGCCGCAAGGCTCCGTCATCAAATCCACCGCAATCGACCCAACCGTCGTCGATGACGACGGCGTTTACCGAAACACCGGCAAAGCCCGCGTCTTCACTTCCGAACGCGACGCCATCGCGGCCATCAAAACCCGCGACGAGGACTACAAGATCAAAGCCGGCGACATCATGATCGTCAACTGCGGCGGCCCCCTAGGCACCGGCATGGAGGAGCTCTACCAGATCACTGCCGCTCTCAAGCACCTCTCCTACGGCAAACACGTTGCACTCATCACCGACGCCCGTTTCTCTGGTGTCTCGACCGGAGCCTGCATCGGTCACGTCGGCCCCGAAGCCCTCGCAGGCGGCCCCATCGGTCGCGTACGAGAAGGCGACCTCGTAGAAATCATCATCGACCGCACAAACCTCACTGGCTCTATAAACCTAGTAGGAGAGGACGACACCTATCACGGCACCGACTGGGGAACAAAAGAACTCGAACACCGTCCAACCCCCGACAACCTAACGCCACACCCCCAACTCCCCGACGACTCCCGACTCTGGGCCGCGCTCCAATCCGCATCCGGCGGCATCTGGGGAGGTTGCGTATTCGACACCGACTCCATCATCGAAACCATCAACGCCGGCCGCGAAGCCCTACAAAAACAACGCGAACCCGTGGCTTAGCGTGGTGTATCTTCCCCTTTTTGCGTAGCAAAAGGGGGACGCGGGTGCAGCGTAGCGAAACTCGCAGGGGGTTTTATCCCTGATCCCGCGCCAAAACCCCAACCGCCTCTTCAACATGCGCAGGCGCACCCACCAAAATCAACGCGTCTCCGCCTCGCAGAACAACGTCGTCGGTCATGTCGATAATCCCCTCTGAATCCCCGCGCCGCACCGCGACCACATCGGCCTTGCTCGCCGTCACGAACCCACATTCCCCAACCGCCTTGCCGTCGTACTTACCGCCGCGCTCAACCACCACCTCTTCTGTGATCACCGCCAACCGTCCGCCTTCTACTTCGATCGCCGCGTTTCCTACCTCCATCGGAGCGTCACTATCCAAGATCTCTTCCACAATGCTCCGAGCCGCAATATGATGCATCGATACCACGTTCGACGCACCTGCTCGTAGCAGCTTCGACTCCGACTCCGGTAGCGTCGCCTTCGCCACGATCTCCAAATCTGGTGCCATCACATGCGCCGTCAAAACCGTCATCAACGCTGCCGAATCCGGTGACACCGTGCATATCAGACTCCTCGCACGCTCAATCCCAGCCTTCATCAACACCTCGTCCTGTCCACCATCCCCATGGATACCGATGTAGCCATCCTCCGATGCGTTCCGGACCGCCTCGCCGTTGTTGTCGATCACAACCACTCGCGCTCCCGACAAGCCATTCAACTCCGCCGCGACGATCGTTCCCGTATCACCATAACCCACCACGATGTGATGCCCACGCAACCGCCGCATCATCGCCTCAGTACCACGTTGCCGCAAGTTCGAAACCAATTGACCAGATATTAACTGCTCTCCCAATGTCGCAAATGTGTAAGCAAACGCTCCCACACCAGTAATGATGATCACTATCGAAAACACCCGCCCCAACTCGCTCAGCGGCCTCACCTCCTCGAAACCCACCGTTGACATCGTGATCACCGACATATACGCCGCATCCATCCACGTCCAATCGTCTCCCTCGATCACCTTGAAACCAACCACACCGATCGCCATCACCGTCAACAACGCCATTATTCCGCGCGCCAAGTTCCAACGCCGCCGACGGATCAACCGCCGCGACTCGGAAGGCGCTGAAACTACAAATGCCGGCATGATTGCTTGCTCAAACTCTCACGCACGCGACGCCGCTTCACGCGCCGCGATCGCGACTACTAACGCCCCTTCCACCGTCTCACCCGTAACCGTTATATGACCCATCTTACGTCCAATACGATACCCAGATTTCCCATAAAGATGCAGATGCGTCCGTGGCATACCCAGAACCGCGCTCCAATCCGGTGCCCCGTCAGTCGACTCCCAAACATCGCCCAGTAGATTAACCATCACCGTCGGCGAACGCAATCCCACATCCCCCATCGGCATCCCCACCATGATCCGCGCCAACTGCTCGAACTGCGACGTCTCACATCCCTCGATCGTGTAATGCCCCGAGTTGTGCGGACGAGGCGCCAACTCATTCACCAAAACCTCACCAGCCCGCGTCACAAACATCTCAACCGCGATCAATCCGATCACATCCAGACCCTCCGCAATCCGCATCGCAATCCGCACCGCCTCATCCTTGACCGCATCCGAACACCGAGCCGGAACAATCGACGTATCCAAAATCCCACCCACATGCACATTCTCCGAAACCGGAAACGTGCGCATCTCGCCGTCAAGGGATCGAGCACAAACCACTGACACCTCCATCTCAAAATCCACAAACCCCTCGACAATCACCGGTGCACCCTCAGACCCTCCCAAGCCTTCAAATGCCGACCCTGCATCACCCGCATCCCGAACCACACTCTGACCCTTACCGTCATACCCCCATCGCGTCGTCTTCATCACCACCGGCACCCCAATCTCCCTAACTGCCTCAACCGCCTCTCCTTCGCTCTTAACAACCCGAAACTCCGGCACGCCAATCCCCATCTCCCTTAGAGATATCTTCTCAATCTCCCGGTCCTGACACACCCGCAACACCGAAGGCGATGGATACACCGGCTTCAACTCCGAAATCACCTCAATCGCCGTAGCATCCACATTCTCAAACTCATACGTCACAACATCCGAACGATCCGCCAACTCCCGCGCCGCACCCAAATCGTCATACGCCGCAACAATGTGATGATCCGTCACCTGCGAACCCGGACAATCCACCCCCGGATCCAACGAAACCGACCGATACCCCATCGTCCGAGCCGACATCGCCAACATCCGCCCCAACTGCCCACCACCAAATATCCCAATCGTCAAACTTGACACCTACTCACCCAAATCCTCATCGCCAACATACGTCCCAGCCAATACCTCCGCCTCAGCCTTGCCCCGCCTCATTACCAACCGCGCGAAAACCTCCTCATCAAACGCCCCGATAATCTGCGCTGCCAACAAACCCGCATTCACCGCACCCGACCTCCCGATCGCAACCGTCGCCACCGGAACCCCACGCGGCATCTGCACAATCGACAGCAACGAATCCAATCCGCTCAAAGCCGAACTCTCAACCGGCACCCCGATCACCGGCAAATTCGTGTTTGCCGCCACCATCCCCGGCAGATGCGCCGCACCCCCAGCGCCCGCAATGATCACCTTCACCCCACGACCCTTCGCCGACTTCGCGAACTCCGACATCAAATCCGGCGTCCGATGCGCCGAAATCACCCGCACCTCATGCGCAACACCCAACTCGCCCAAAACCTCCGCCGCATGACGCATCGTCGGCAAGTCCGAACGACTTCCCATAATCACCGAAACCAACGGTCCATTAGCATTCCCATTCATTCCCAAAATCCTAAACCAAACATCGACACAACACACCACGCACCCCCCGTCGCACCCGTGCAGGCGGGTATCCAGAGGGCCTATGGTGGTGTGCATATCCCCTCTCCCTCTATGGGAGAGGGTCAGGGTGAGGGTGAACGGGGACAAAAGGGAGGGGCACATCCCAGCAATCCAACCCGTGCCTCAACCAACACGCTTCCCAACATCATTATATAATTACGATACGGTATCGTTACTTAATGGAGCCAGGCCAATGCAAACTACCATCGCCGATCCCACCCAAACTAACGCATACAAGAGACGCTGGTTCACTCTGGTAGTCCTCTCCACCAGCCTGCTCATCATCGGACTCGACAACACCATCCTCAACGTCGCAATCCCTACCCTCCAACGCGAGTTCAACGCCAGCGCAACTTCACTCCAATGGATGGTCGACTCTTACATCCTCGTATTCGCAGGTCTCCTCCTCACAATGGGCGCTATCGGAGACCGATTCGGACGCAAACGAGCCCTCCAAGTCGGACTCGTCATATTCGGGCTTTCCAGCCTCTTCGCAACTTATTCAGACTCCAGCGCCCAACTAATCGCCGCTCGGGCTCTGATGGGCATCGGCGGTGCCCTCATCATGCCGTCAACCCTCTCTATAATCACCAACGTATTCCCTAGAGAGGAACGTGGCAAGGCGATCGGAATATGGGCCGCCGTCGCCGGTCTAGGCATCGGCATCGGACCCGTCACCGGTGGATTGCTCCTCGAAAACTTCTGGTGGGGCTCCGTATTCTTCATCAACATTCCGATAGTCTTAATCGCACTTATCGCCGGACTCGTACTCGTTCCCGAAAGCCGTGACCCGAATCCCGTATCCATCGACATTCCGGGAGCCATCCTCTCCATCGCCGCCGTAACCACATTGGTCTACTTCATCATCGAAGCACCCACTCACGGCTGGACCAACCTCTCCATAATCTCCGGCCTCGCAGGCGGCGCGATCCTAGTCACCATATTCATCATCTGGGAACTCAGGACTGATCACCCCATGCTCAACCTCGCGTTCTTCAAAAACCTGAGATTCTCAGCCGGCGCGGGAGCTATCTCCATCGGCTTCTTCGCCCTCTTCGGCATGATCTTTGGAATGACCCAGTACCTTCAGTTCGTTCAAGGCTTCACACCGCTTGAAGCCGGGCTACGGATGATCCCCATCGCCTTCGGTATGGCGATCGGCGCAGGTCTGAGTCATCGATTGGTTGGAAGATTGGGCACCAACAGAGTCGTCGCCGCAGGCCTTTTGGGACTGACCGCCCTTTTCGTCTCCATCTCGTTCTGGCAAACCGACACTAGCTACTGGATCATTGGCACTACCTTCTTCCTGCTCGCGTTCAGCATGGGCAATGTTATGGCACCTTCCACTGACGCCGTAATGGGAGCAGTGCCGGAAGCCAACGCCGGTATCGCATCCGCCATGAACGATGTCACCCGCCAAGTCGCCGGCGCATTCGGAGTCGCCGTCATCGGATCGGTCATCAACACCGTATTCAACTCCCGCATGCAAGACGTCGTCGCTTCGCTCCCGCCCGAAGCCGCACACGCCGCCAGCGACTCGGTCGGGGCGGCCGCTAGAGTAGCTTCCATGCTTCCGGCAGAGATCGCGGGTCCATTGGCCGCATCAGCGAAGACCGGATTCACTGATGCCTTGGGTGTCGCCGTGCTTGTCTCCGCCGCAATCGCCATTATCGGATCCATTCTCGTACTGAGATTCATGCCAGCCCGCCATCTCAAACCAACCGCAGACATCGAAACCCCGAACCAGACCAATCCACATCATCAATAGAACGCCATCGTCATCGTCATTCCGTCGGAGACCAGCCCTTCAGCGGACGGAACGTTCATCCAGAGGGGCATCCCATATTCACCCTTCTGCTACTCTGACGGAAGGTTATGTTATCGATCCAAGTCCCTAGAAATTGACCCAAACAAACCCGCAGGTAACCCAACAAGACCCGAAACCCGGAAGACCTCGCGACCCCAACCTGGACCGCGCGATACTTCGGGCAACAATCCAAGTCCTCACCGATGTCGGATACGCCGCAATGTCTGTCGAACGCGTCGCAAACATCGCAGGGGTAGGCAAAACCACCATCTACCGGCGCTACGAAAACAAAGAAGAACTCACAGCCGCCGCGATGAGATCGTTGACCGACAACTTCGGACCGCCGCCAGACACCGGCAGCGCCCGCGACGACATCATCCAGATGCTCATCCAAAACCTGACCGCGCTAGAACATGGCCCCGGATTCTCAGTCATCGGTGCCCTCCTCGTAGAAGAGCGCCGCAACCCAGCACTTATTGAACTCTTCCAAAACCGCATCATGCGACCCCGAAGAGAAGACGCCATAGCAGTACTTCAAAGAGGCGTCGAACGCGGAGAAATCCGCCCCGATACCGACCTCGAAACCGCCGTTTACGCAATGGTAGGCTCCATCCTAGCCCGCCACATTCTAGGCGCACCCCAAACCCGAACCCAAATCGAAAAAACTGTCGACGCTATCTTCCAAGGAATCTCCACAACCAATCACATCCCTCCTTCTTCAGGAGGGGGCTAGGGTAGGTCACGCATTCCCTCTCCCTTGATGGGAGAGGGCTAGGGTGAG